>JAJXAL010000009.1:0-60387 GCA_021628325.1 Segatella copri
GAGTATGTGATTATGGGGAAGGAGTGCGAAAAAGAGGGCATGAAAGAGGCTGCCATCATGAATTACCGCAAGGCCCTCACCCTTTATCCTGAGCACCCGGAGGCGAAAAAAAGGCTTTTAAAGGTAAAAAAGTAAAAGGGTAAAAAGGTAAAAAAGTAAAAGGGTAAAAAGGTAAAAAAGTAAAAGGGTAATATAGATAAAACAAAAAAACAGGCAAAATCACTTGCCTGTTTTTTTATTAACTATAAGCTGAAAAGCTCTATTAACTATAAACTTTCAACTATAAACTATCATCTAGTACCATTGTACAGCGTTCGAATAACCGCTGCGCTTGTCGTATTTCAGCGCATCTGTCAGGGTGGCTGCGTTACAACGGAAGGTGAAGTTGTAGCTCGTATATGGAGCGAGAACCACAGAACAGCTCATGTTAAAACAGTGAAGATCACGAGCCAGACTGGCGGTGGTCATACTGATCTTGTGGTTGTCAAAATCATAACCGGATGAGAAACTGATGTTCCAGCCATCACTGATTCTTACGTTACCACTCATGTTCAGAGTCTGGGTAAACTTGTATGCATAGCGCATCGTCTTCTCATTGAACTTCTCTCTTCGCGTATCCTCGCGCATCGTTACACCATAACCGAAGGTCAGCGACCATGGCATCTTAAACGCCATATAACCATCTGAATCCGTTTCTGCCTTGCCGCCCTTCTTGGCTGCCGTCTTACCCTTCTCCATGCTGTCGTCTACGTTGCTTTCGATGTCGGTATCCAGACCTTCATCGTCATCATCATTGCGCTGGCTGTCCTTCTTGTCGTCCTCATCATCGCCCCCGCCAAAGAGTTTCTTCAGCTTCTCCGGGTTCAGTGTGAACGAGAAGTTCTGCGACATACCCTGGAATCGTCCGAACCTGCCCTTGCCCCACTCCGTATGGGTACCCACATAAACATTGTTCTGGTCGTCCAACTCGTAGGCATAGGTGGCAAACACAGCGTTCATGTTGAAGGTATAGTTCTTCCACCACTTCAGTCTGAGGTTGATGTTCATATCGCTCCAAGGGCGAACCTTGGCTGCGGTATTGTAACTCATGTTGATGTCGAACGCATCGATGATACTGAGTTTCTTGTATCCGGTAGAGTCCTTATCGCTCTTCACCTTCATCTCGATGTTGTTACCCAGGGTAAACGAGATATTACCGCTCTTACCCTTGCCCGGCGCACCGTAGAGGGCATTGGCATACTTCGAGTAGCTCACCAGCGATACGTTTCCGTCGGCATCGGTCTTCTGGTAGGTGTCCCAGTAGCCGTAGCGTGAAGCTCCGAAGTCTGGGGCATAACTGAAGCTCACCGTAGGCGTAAACACGTGGCGCACAGCCTGTATCTTATCTCCGAAGAGCTTGCGGCTTGGTATGTAGAAACCATAGAGCTTGGTAGAGAGACCTACGCTCATGTTCCAGTTATACACGTTGTTGAAACCGTAGATGGTATCACATTTCTCCGTTTGGCTGGCTTCATCCCATGATCTCTCCACCTTGTTGGTATACATACGGTCGGTGAAATTGAACGATGGGTTCACGTTGAGATATTTGAAGAGCGTGAATGTAGCGCTCACCGGTATCTGATGCTGCCATCCGTTGCGCCAGTCCTTGATGAGTGAACTGTGCATCAGCTTATCCTCTTTGGTATTGATGCTGTTAGAGATGTGTCCCGTATAGCTCATGGCTATCTTCTCGTACCATTTCTCATCGCCCACCATCTTCTTTCTTCTGAACGGATAGAAGCGGGAGATGCTGATGTTGAGGTCGGGCAGCGTCATGGCGATGGATGAATCGCGCATGTTCTGCGAGAGGTTGGCGGTGGAACTGAGCGTCATACCGATGCTTGAGAACGAGGTGCTCCAGTTAACAGATGAGGTTCGCGTACTCTGCGTCATCGTCTGCGGATTGTAGAGCGAATTGAGGTTGTTGCGTTCGTAGCTCGATGTGGCGAAGTTCACACTTGCCGAAAGCGAACTATATGGGTTTGCCTTGCTGTCCTGGCGGTGGCTCCATTGCAGTTTGAAGCTCTCCTGCTCGGTAAAGTCTGGCATTCCCTTGTCGCCGTTCTTCGTATCCTGGTAACTGAAGAAGAAGGAACCCGAGTATTTGTATCTCTTTCGGTAGTTGCTAGCTGCCGAGAGTCCCCACGATCCCTTGGTATAAATCTCGCCCAGCAGCTTCAAGTCCCATTTATCGTTCATGGCGAAATAATATCCGCCATCTCTGAGATAGAATCCTCGTGCCGTTTCATCGCCGTAGGTTGGCATGATGAAACCGCTGCTGTAGCTCTTGGTGAACGGGAAGAAGCCGTAAGGGATGGCAAGCGGCATAGGCACATCGCACACCACGAGATAGGCTGGTCCGAATACCACATCCTTGCCCGGCCTTACCTTGGCTCGGGAGAGCGAGATGTAGAAGTCGGGATGCGGATCATCACAGGTGGTATACCTTCCGTGCTGCAGATAGATGACTCCCGATGAGTCGCGTTTCGACTTCATACCGGTCAGGAATCCGTCTTGCTGTTCTGTATATACATTATTAATAAGGGCCTTCTTGCTCTTGAAGTTGAATTTGATGGTGTCGGTATCATAGGTATCGCTACCCATCTTGAAGACAGGTTTGCCCTTGATGCCTCCCTCCGCCGTACTGTCGGGTGTACCCATCGCCTTCACGTTGCTCTTGTCCATATCCATGGAGATGCGGTCGGAACTGAGGTCCATGTTGGTATACTTCACGTTGGAGTTTCCGTAGAGATATGCCACCTTGTTCTTGGCATCGTATACGAGAGAGTCGTCCGCCTGATAGTTAACCGGTGCGTCTACTCCACCCTGTTTCTTTCTGGCGATACTGTCGAGGCGGATACTGTCATCCACCACTTTATTATGTTTCCATATAGCTTTCTGCAGCGAGTCCATCTGCGTAGTGTCGTCAGCCTGTTTCAGCTTGGGCTTTATTTCGTTGCCCAGCGAGTCTACGAACACACTGTCTCCCACGCTGTCCACGTTTTCCGTCTTCTCCTTCTTCTTTTTCTTTTTCGAATCGGGCATACCCGGATTAGCCACCATCATACAGGAGATGGCAGCGAGCAGCAGCATAGCTATCGTCGATTGTTTTCTCATTCAATAAATTAGAATTCTATTCAAACATGCGTTCCCATTGCTGGAAGCGTTTTACTCCTTCCTCTCCGAACTTCATGAGACTTTTTTCTGCTTTCTCAATTGTTTTTTCCCGGTCGAGGTGAGTTTTGCTGAAGAATTTATCAGCGTAGCAAATCACCTTCTCTTCCATGGTTTCCGGCAGGAAATCCTGATGTGGCAGGGGCAGGTTCTGTGCTATGATCTGTGCCTCTGTGATGCCTGCACCGGTATGGCGCTCACATACGCGGGCATGTCGCTCATATCCTTCCTTGCGCAGGATTTCTGCTCCCAGTCGTCCATGGCAGATGTAGGGCTGCGAGCCGAAACACTGTATGCCTGGGGCATCGGTCATGAAGATGCCGAGGTCGTGGAGCATAGCTGCTTCTTCGATAAACTGGGCATCGAGTTGCAATTCGGGATGATACGAAACAATCTGTAGCGCTTTTCGCGCTACAGATTGGCTATGTGTGATGAGGATATGCCGAAGCTCATTATCCTCAGGATAATACTTATCAATAATAGCTTGATAATTCATTTCTATTATATTTACTCCGCATCGCGCTCGATGTAAGCGATAACATCGCCCTTGCGCACCTTGCTGCCCTGCTTGGCATTGATTTCTACGAGCTTGCCGCCCAATGCAGCTGGGATGGTTTCAAACTCGCCCCAAGGAGCCTGGATATAGCAGAAGGCATCACCTTCTTTATATTCCTTGCCGATGTATGGCTCTACAGCTGGCTGGCACTCGCCCTCGCCCTGGAATTCCCAGAAGAGCTGGCCGGCTACTGGTGCCACGATGGCATCTGCCTTGGCGTGCTTGAACTCTGCAAGCTGTGCAGGAGTAAGGGTTGTACCGAGCTTGGCATCCTTTGCCTTCTGAAGGTCGGCCAGGAAGTTCTTCTTTGCCTGTCCGCTCTTGTAGTTGCGATACTGCTCTGGGTGCATAGCGAGCTCGAAGAGTTCCTCGTCGTCCTGACCGTAATCCCAGCCGTTCTCGTCCATCTCCTTCTTGAAGTCGTCGAGGGCATTAGTAAGCAATGTGTGAGCATCTACATCTGTAAACTCACGGCCCTGCTTCTTGGCGAGTTCTACGAGTTCTGGGTCGATAGTTCCAGGAATCTTACCGCTCTTACCGAGAATCATACCCCACATAGAGTCGTCCATCATTACGAAGCGACCCTTGCCCTGCTCCATGGTGAGGAGGTTCATCAGTGAGATGTTCTTTACATACTGGCTGAATGGGGTTACCAATGGAGGATAACCTACGCGTGGCCATACATACTCTACCTCGTCGAAGAGCTTGATGAGCAGGTCGTCCATAGACAACTCTTCCTCACCCTTCTTCTTGCGGATGTTGTTGATGGTCTGACGCATACCGCCGAGGTCTGCCATCATAGAACCCATCATACCGCCAGGGAGACCGCAACCGAGCAACAATGAAGACATGATCTTGTTACCTGGGTTGATGAAGTAGCCGAGCCACTCGTCGATGAACTCCTGAGTCATGGCACGAGCCTTCATATAAGCGCTCATGTTGATCTCAGGCACCTCAAAGCCCTCGTTCTTCAGCATGCTGATAACTGAGATTACGTCTGGATGAACCTTACCCCATGACAATGGCTCGATGGCTGTATCGATGATGTCAGCACCATTGTTGCAGACCTCGAGGATAGAAGCCATAGAGAGACCAGGACCAGAGTGGCCGTGATACTGGATGATGATCTCAGGATACTTGTCCTTAATCATCTTGGTGAGTTTGCCGAGGAATGCTGGCTGGCCGATACCTGCCATATCCTTCAAACAGATTTCCTCTGCACCGGCAGCGATGAGCTGGTCGGCGATGTTCATGTAATATTCCAGGGTATGAACAGGAGAGTTGGTGATACAGAGTGCACACTGTGGAGTCATGCCACCCTCCTTAGCCCATTTGATAGAAGGAATGATGTTGCGCACATCGTTCAGTCCGTCGAAGATACGTGTGATGTTGGTACCCTGCTTAGCCTTTACCTTATACATAAGGGCGCGCACGTCGTCAGGCACAGGATACATACGAAGAGCGTTCAATCCGCGGTCGAGCATGTGAGTCTTGATACCCACCTCGTTGAAAGGTTTGCAGAATGCGCGTACGGCATCGTTAGGGTTTTCACCTGCCAGGAGGTTAACCTGTTCGAAGGCACCGCCGTTAGTCTCTACACGGCTAAAGCATCCCATTTCGATGATAACTGGGGCAATTTTAGCCAACTGATCCTTGCGTGGCTGGAACTTACCAGAGCTCTGCCACATGTCTCGATAAACGAGACTGAACTGAATTTTCTTCTTCATTATTCTTGTTCTTTTTCTTTATATTCGATGTATGAATTAAATTCCAAGGTGCAAAATTAGACAAAAAAATTGAGAAATCGTCCTATTCGCCTCTTTTTTTATATTTATTATGTAATTTACTTCAATATTTCCTTCTTCATCTTGCTGTTCAGCTTCTCGGCTGCAGCATGGGCCTTGGCGTTGGCCTTCATCGCATTGAGCGAGCGGTGGAAACCCTGGATGCGGCCCTCACGGTCTGAGAGAGCCAGACTGTCGCCCTTCATATATACAAAGGTGAAGGTATCGCGCTTCGTCTTTTCGTTGATCACCACGCCATCCAGTTCGCGGTGGCCCTGCACCAGAATCAGTTTGCCGTTATAGGCATGCCATTCCGTATACTGAGGCACATCAGGATATTCTACCGGGCTGTCGTCGTCCACATCTTTGTTTATCATCACCCTGCCCACGGCCATCGCCTCGCTCATGCGCTTCAGGGTGAAGCCATACTGGCGCGGCACCATATAGGTTTCTACGATGCTGTCGGGCATATTGGCAAGGATTCTCGCCTGCTGGCGCTTGCTCAGATGCGATACATCGCGCAGCTTCGGCATCACCGGATAGGTCCAGGTGGCCTTCAGCTGGTCCAGGTCTATCACCATGTCGGCACGGTTCTTCTCATCCTTCTCCTCGCATGGCATCACGCAAACCCAGTCGCCCACCTCTATATCTCCAAACACCTGATGGTTGCGAGTGGCATCCAGAATGTTGTATCTTACGGGGTCGCCGCCTCCGTTGGGCAGCAGCACCAGCGCGGTATCCGAGCAGCCCAGGCAGGCAAGTCCGTATATAGCCCTGTCGCCCTTTGCCGGTTTCGAGAGGCTGATGGCGAGTTTCGAATTGTCCATACGTGGTGGTTTCTTTCCCCTATGACATGCTGCGAGGGTTGTGGCGGCTAGCGCCAGTGTGAGTATTGTCTTGACTTTCATCTTTCTATTCATTATTTCAGATGCAAAACTACAACTATTTTTTGGAAGCACCAAATATTGAATCGTAAAATAATTAAAAAAATAGGTGATATATTTTGTAGTGTCTCGATTTTGCATTACCTTTGCAACCGTTTTTGGGGATCAACATCCCCCTCGTCCTGCCACACACGCCGGATGATGAAAAGAAATAGGACCAACTCAAGAATTATATGCAACAAGAGAATATGACAGACAAGACAAATACACACGCTCTCCCGGCATGGACCGAGGTAGAGTATACCGCATTATGCAAAAACCCGTACCTGTTAACCCCATTTTTCATCCCTAAGGAGGCGAAGTGCTTCACGTGCCGCGAAGATGGCACGAGGGAAGAAGAAAGAATGGTTTTCCTCGTTTTCAAATCTACTGCAGCCCCTGCTGATGCCGAATGGGAAGATGATCCTGTTCCGGGCGAGATGTGGGTGCGCGCGCTGGGCGATGACGATGAGGAGATTGAGCCTGCCAAGGTGATTTACCTGGGTCAGGACATCGAGGATTTCATCCGTGTAGCCGCTGAGGACGACCAGACCATCACCTTCGATTTCTGGTGGCGCCACGGCGAGGTGAAGGTGGAGAAGGCTGAGAAGACGGATGACGGATTCGTATGCCGCAAGGATGATTTCGGTGATGACGGACTGGCTGTTACCCTGATTCCTGAGGACGGCGGCAATCCGGTTGTCCTCCGTCTTCAGATTCCTTATATCGGTTTCTCGCTCTACGATGCCGAGGGCAACAAGGTGCATGGCGAGCTGAGCATTCCGCAGGATAAGGTGGATGACTACACCTACGAATTTGTGGGCGATGACAACAACGATCGTTTCACCCTTCAGCTCGACAGCAACAGGCTGGTTTACATGTGTGTATTGCGCCATGAGGACCATCAGCTGGTGGTTCGCAACCAGCGCGACCGTCTTTCGGTAGTAGATCAGATTCCTACCGAGGGCAAGCTTTCTGAGTTGCTGATGAACACGAATTCTGCGCTCATCAAGAACAGGAATCACCGTTGGCGCATTCAGATTGAGGGCACCACGCTGTCTCACGAGGTTGAGTTGAATGTAGATGCGGCATCTCTGGTAGCTTTTGCTGAGGAGCAGATGCAGAAGGGCATGGAGATTGACGAGCTGGGGCAGCATCTGATGGCACTGGAGCAGAAGTATCATTTCCAGTGGTTCTGGCTGAGTGAGGACGACTGGAGTCATGACAATCCGGTGTTCGACATGTTCATGAAGCAGCTTTGTGCCTTTTCGTATGTCAGTCAGAATCCTGTTCAGGCAGATGCGTTGATGGCAAGGAACTACAAGCGTAAGATTCGCCGTTACAGCAGTATGCTGAAGGCTCACAAGCGTGGCGAGTTGAATCTTTTTGAGGAGAGTGATGAGGTGCGAGCCGAGTATCTCCGCATCTTCCAGGGTTTCCACCAGCCTTTCGTAGAGGCTTTTGAGAAGGAGGAAGAGGAATAATTTTTTATTAGATATGTAATCGGAACGTGCATGCCATTCTTTATGGTGTGCACGTTTTTTAGTGCTAAGAAATAACGGCCCCATAAAACACTCGGACGGACCTCTTCTTGCGAAGAAGCCCGCCCTATTCTATTCCTAAAAATCTTTATTTTGCAATAGAAATGCAATGCTTGAGCAAAAATATTTTTATTTCTCTATCAATCCCTCTACATACTTGCAGAGGATACCGATGCCCTTGAGGTTTTCGCCACCCTGCGGAATGATGATGTCAGCATAGCGCTTGGTAGGTTCGATAAACTGCTCGTGCATCGGCTTCAGGACCTTGAGGTATCGGTCTACCACCATCGATACGGTGCGACCCCTGTCGATGGTATCACGCTGAATGTTGCGTATCAGGCGCTCATCTGCATCGGTATCCACGAACACCTTCAGGTCCATCAGGTCTCTCAACTTCTTGTCCACCAGCGTCATGATGCCTTCGATGATCACAACCGGCTTGGGGTCAACGTGAACCGTTTCCGGTTCACGGTTGCATTTGATATAACTATAGGTGGGTTGCTCTATCGCCTTGCCAGCACGCAGATCAGCGAGCTGCTGGTGCAAAAGCTTCCAATCGAATGCCGACGGGTGGTCGAAGTTGATCTGATGACGTTCTTCCTCGGTCATCTGCGAGGTATCGTTATAATATGAATCGAGGGGCACCACAGCCACATAATGAGGCGGCAGCACTTCTACGAGTTTCTTCACCACAGTGGTCTTGCCGGAGCCTGTACCTCCCGCAATGCCAATAACGGTCACTTTATCTTTCATATTCTTTCTTCTTTTCTATAAGATTTCATCAAACATCTTGCGGTAAAATTCAGCCTTCTTCTCCACTGCCATAGGATAGGCACGGGAACTGGAGGGCATGCGGTACAGACGGAGTCTGCGGCCCTCGAACTGGAATTCTGCATAACCTCCCATCTCAGGCTTTTCCTTGATGCCGAAGTGTTCTGAAAATACCTTCGTGGCAAGCTGGCCTGCTGTGAGTACCGCCCTGCAATGGGGCAGCTGGCGGAGCATGCCGTCGAGATCGGCGGACTGCACGATCTGCAGATCCTTATCGGATGCCGTATTCTTGGTGCGTATCACCTGCTGTGCGGTATCATAGATAGCGACGCCCTTCTCCCTTAGAAATTCCTTAATAGCATCGAGGCGGTAGGTCTTCTTCTCTACATCCACGAAATGGAACTTATCCTGGAAGTAGATAATCCCGAATATCCTCCACATATCATTCTGGAAGTTGGGATAATACCAGGGCATGCACCACCGCTTTTCTGCAGGCGGAAACGTGCCGAGCATCAGCAGCCGCGCATTTTCGGGCAGCCACGGCTCAAAAGGATGATTCTCAACCATTCAACTGTTAACTATAAACTCTTAACTATCAACTAAATCAAAGCTTTTCCTTCACCAGGTACATCACTACCGGCAGGTGATCGCTGTAGCCGTTAAGCCATCTGCCGCCTGCCTTGGTACGCAAAGGAGCACCCTTGTACTGACCCTCCTGCTGGATGAGGTAATCGCGGCGGAAGATGTGGTTCTTCCAGAACTTCAGAGAACTGTAGTCCTTGTTCTTACTATCCCTGTTCAGGAGATTAGGCGTAATGACAATCTGGTCGAAGAGATTCCATGAACCGCTGTAGAACAGGGTTCCCTTGCCCTCCTTGGCCAGGATGTTATACCATGGGTTATACATATCATCGGCACCTACCTCGCTGATTTCAGCTTTCGCCTTCAGCACCTTGTGCATGCTGGCGTTGGTAGGATCATCGTTCATATCACCCATCACGAACACTTTCATCGCCGGGTTCAGACGGAGCAAACTGTCTTTTACAGCCTTAGTCTGGCGTGCTCCGCTCTCGCGATAGAACGAAACGGAGAAACGGCTTGGCCAGTGGCATACGATAACCGCCACATCCTCGCCCGCCAGTTCACCGCGAACAGTGAGGAAACCACGGGTCTTGTAGGCTGAATCCTTGGCGAGTTCCTGTACGTAAGGCACCAATCGGGTGTTCTTCACCGTGAAGAGTGCCGGATTATAGAGCAGCGCACAGTCGATGCCTCGCTTATCGGGACCCTCGATATGGCAGAACTGCATGTTTCTTGCCTTGAGAGGTGGCTGTGCGGTGAGATCTTTCAGCACGTTGGCATTCTCAACCTCAGACAGACCGATGAAGGCACAGCCCACGTTAGGCAGCACATCGGTACCCATGTCGGCAAGTGCACGCGACATATTCTTGAGTTTATTGGTATATTTCATACCATTCCATCCCTTAGCAGGGAGATACTCATAATCATTCTTACCGGCATCATGACAGGTATCGAAGAGGTTCTCCTGATTGTAGAAACCTACAGCATACACTTGAAACTGCCTGTTGCCTGAAGTCTGCGACTTCTTTTTCTGTGCTGTAGCGCCCAGCCCTATCATGAGGAGGGCAGCCAGCAAGAGCAAATGTTTCCTCATACTAATAGTAATTATTAATGTTCACCTTATTATATATGTATTTCTTAAATTCATAAGGAAATACGCAGCAAAGATACCTAAAAAACCGGAAATATCTCCATAAAAACGAATATTTTTTCAGTTTTCATGCATTTTTAACATAAATAACTTCTCTTTTAAAAAAATTTTTTGTTACTTTGCAGCACTTATAATTATTTTTGATCGGGACAGAAGACACAAGACCAGAAACCATGATAAGTCCCCCTTACAGTTTACCTAAACAAAATCCAACGGGACTATAAATATATCATCACTGCTCAAAGAAATCACTGTTGCCGATCTATTAATATTTAAAACATATAAACTATGCAGAAGAAAGTAAACTTAGCAATGTTAGCGCTCTTCTCGTGTTCATTGGCTATGGCTCAGAACGAAAAGACTGACCAGAACATAGCCCAGGGACTCGACGAGAATGCTTTCACCTTCTCCGAGGCACAGTTGGGCGAGGACGATGACATGTCATCCAATGTCACCATCCTCAATTCTACCAGCAACGTATACGCGAGCCAGGCAGGTTACCTGTTCTCGCCTGCACGTTTCCGCTACCGTGCCTTCAACCAGAAGTACAACGATGTCTATATCAACGGTGCTTCCATGAACGATATGGAGACCGGACAGTTCCGTTTCTCCAACATCGGTGGATTGAACCGATTCTCCAGGAACGTAGACTTCGCCCTGCCTTTCGAAGCCAACGGCTATTCGATGACGGGCATGGCAGGCTCCAACAACTATGATTTCCGTGCCGGAAGCATGCAGGAAGGACAGTATGCCAGCGTAGGTGTTGCCAACCGCAACTATACCCTGCGCGGACTCTACTCCTACTCCAGCGGATTCAACGAGAAGGGATGGGCAATAACAGCCGGTCTCACCTACCGCTGGGCTAACCAGGGATACGTAGAGGGAACCATCTACAACGCCCTCTCCTATTTCTTCGGTGTACAAAAGAAGTGGATGAACGGCCACTCGCTGAGCTTCTCCACATGGGGTAACCCGACAGAAAGAAGCACCCAGGGAGCATCTACCGACGAGGCTTACTGGCTGGCGAACGACTACCAGTATAACCCATACTGGGGATACCAGAACGGACACAAGAGAAACTCACGCGTAGTGAACGACTTTGCCCCTTCGGCTATCGCTACATGGGACTGGGAAATCAACGACCAGATGAAGCTCACCACATCGGTGTTCGGAAAATACTCTATGTACAAGAGCACCAAGCTCAACTACAACAACGCAGAGAATCCACAGCCAGACTACTGGAAGAACATGCCATCTGCCAACTACTATGTATGGGGCGACTACAAGAACGGCAACAACATGTATACCTGGGAAAACTGGAACAACGCCGTAAACTACTGGCAGGCAAGCAAGCAGAACCGACAGATTAACTGGGACCGCCTGTACTATGCCAACCAGCAGGCAGCCAAAAACGGACAGGATCTGCTCTACTATGTTCAGGCTAAGCACAACGACAACCTGACCCTGACCCTCTCGTCCGTTCTGAACACCAAGCTGACCAAGAAATCGAACCTGGCTACAGGCATCATGCTCGGAAAGAGTACCAACCAGCACTATCAGACACTGGAAGACATGCTGGGCGGTGCCATCTTCCACAACATCAACACCTATGCCCTGGGCGATTATCCTAAGACCGACCCACGTGTGCAGTACGACCTGAACACTGCCGGTCCTAACAACACAGGCAAACTGGTTTACGAGGGCGACAAGTTCGGTTACGACTATCGCATCGACGTGAACAAGGCAAACGCATGGAGCACCTATACAGCCGAATTCTACAATATGAAGGCGATGCTGAGCGGACGTATCGGATATACCGGAATGAACCGCCGCGGCTACATGCGCAACGGTATGGCACCCAACAACAGCCAGGGCAAGAGCGGCACAGCCAACTTCCTGGACGGTGGCGTAAAGGGAAGTCTGAACGTGGATATGGGCAGAGGCCATGCCTTCAGCATCGGAGCCGGATACGAGCTGCGTGCGCCGATGGCAAGCACAGCCTTCATCTCGCCTGAAATCAGCAACGACTTCGTGACTAACCTCAAGAACGAGCGCATCTTCAGCTCTGAATTCAGCTACCTGTATCGCAACGCATGGCTGAGTGCCAACGTGAGCGGTTACTACAGCCGACTGGAGAACGTTACAGAATGGCAGAACTTCTACAACGATGATGAGAATTCATTCACCTACGTGAGCATGACCGGACTGAAGAAGGAATACTATGGTGTAGAGGTGGGCGCTAAGTTCAAGCTCACATCATGGCTCGACCTGAAGACTCTGGGCGCTATGAGCGAGGCGAAGAACATCAACAATGTAAACGCCGTATACATGCTCTCAAAGAGTGCTGAGGTTTACCAGGACAAGGCTTACGTGATGAATATGCGCGAGAGTGGCACACCGCTCACAGTGGGAAGCATCGGTCTCGATGCCCACATAAACGGATGGTTCGTCAACCTCAATGCCAACTACTACGACCGCATCTACCTCTCTTATTCTCCAAGCTACAGATATGAGAAGGTGCTGACCAACCGCCAGGCTGCCTACAAGGCATTCCCTGAAATCTTTGCTCCTACTACACTCGACGGTATGAGCTGGACTGAGGATGCTGTAGCCCAGGAGAAGGGTCACGGAGGATGGATGGTTGACCTGAGCATAGGCAAGAGCGTGAGACTGAAGAAGGGTTCTCTCAACTTCAACCTCATGATTACCAACCTGCTGAACAACCAGACCATCGTAACAGGCGGATATGAGCAGAACTCACGTTCAAGCTATACACTGGATGCTAACGGCAACGTGAAGAATCCACGCCTCTACCAGTTCTCTAAGAATCCTAAGAAGTATTACACCTGGGGTACCAACGGCATGTTCCAGGTATCTTACAGATTCTAAAGAGCAGTTTCTCTTTAACATAAAGAACAGGGAGCAATCCCGTTTCTCTATAACAATAAAAAGAAAGAACAATGAAAAAGATAAAATTCATAGCATTGGCATTCCTGACACTGACTCTGGGGTCGTGTATGGGCGACGGTTATGCTGACCCAGACCTGACCGAGAAGGTGCCTGCAGCTCCATATGGCAACAACAGCCTGAGGGAGAAGAATGTGATCAGCATAGCAGATTTGAAGACCCAGTTTGCTACGATTATCAACAGCGACAATGGCTACAAGCTGATTGAGAAGGACATGATGATCAAGGCGGTAGTGACGGGCAATGATGTCAGTGGCAATATCTACAACCAGGTGAGCGTACAGGATGCATCCGGCGCTATCATCATTGCCATCAACGGAAGTGGCCTGTCGGGTTATCTTCCTGTTGGTCAGGAGATTCTCGTAAACCTGAAGGGTCTCTATATCGGAAGTTACAAGAAGTTGCCTCAGATTGGCGGTGTGAATACCAAGCTCTCAGATGGAAGTCTGGGTATGGGCAAGATAGAGCGTGCCATCTGGAACGAGCACTTCAAGATTCTGAACCCTGGCGAGGCTGATGCAAGCACGGTAGTGCCAGAGGAGTTTGACCTGACAAAGCTTACTGATGCAGCCTATATGGATGCTAACGTGGGCAAGCTGATGACCCTGAAGAAGGTGAAGTTTGCTTCAGCTAACGGTACAAACGTATGGGCGCCAGATGATACCAATACGAGTCTAGAACTGATCGATGCCGAAACGGGCAAGAAGATCAGCAGCAGCAATTTGGTAGTGCGCAACTCGGGTTATTCTAAGTTTGCCAACGAGGTAGTTCCACAGGGTGTATTCGATATCACCGGTATCTTCACCCGTTACAATAACACCTGGCAGATTGTGCTTCGCAACACGGATGACCTGAAGGCATCAGAAACAGGCGGTACATTGGAGAAGCCTTACACTGTGGCTCAGGCACTGGAGAAGATCAATGCCGGTACAGCAGGCGATGCTAAGGTTTATGCTACCGGTATCATCGTAAAGGTGAAAGATGTAGATACTGGCACGTATGGTAACGGTACATTCGTTATCTCTGACGACGGTAAGGATACAGAAGGCAAGACTCTCGAGGTATTCCGTTGCTTAAACATCGATGGTGCAAAGTGGACAGAGGAAACCAAGAAAATCCTTGTACCGGGCAAGAAGGTTGTTGTATCAGGCACCCTGCTTGATTATAACGGCACCAAGGAGATTAAGGGTGGCAATCTCATCTCTATCAAGTAATTACTGATTATCAAAATAGTAACAATATTTAAAAAGACAATAATATGAAAAAGTATATATTTTCAGTTTTGATGGCGGCTATGGCTGCCTTCACATTCAGCAGCTGCGAGGATGTGCCAGAACCTTATACACAGCCTACTCAGCCTGCTGGTCCAGGAACCACAGCAGAGGCTAAGGGTACAGGTACTGCTGCAGACCCATTCAACATTGCCGGTATCATTAAGTATATCGAAGATGGCGGTAGCGCAGATCAGGAAGTTTACACCAAGGGTAAGGTGGTATCAGTTAAGGCAGGCAGCTTTGATGCCAGTTTTGGTAGTTTGAAGTATTATATTTCTGATGATGGTACTACGGCTAACCAATTCTATGTTTACAATGGCTATGCTGGTCCAAATCGCACAAAGTTTTCAGGCGAAGATGCTCTGAAGCCAGGCGATGAGGTTGTTATCTGCGGTAAGGCTAAGAACTACAACGGAACCAACGAATATGATACAGGTAACTATCTTGTATCTCTCAATGGTAAACCAACAAGTGGGTCTACAACCCCTGATACTCCAGCTGACGGTTACATCAACGAAACCTTCAGCAAGAGCTTCGGTTCTTTCACAGCCAAGACCATCAAGGGTACAGCATGGGTCATCGACTCTTACGGCTACGCAAAGGCTACAGGTTACGATTATACCTCTAAGACAACAACTCCATCTGAAAGCTACATTGTTTCTAAGGCTATCGACCTCTCTGCATCCAAAAGCGCGACATTGGAGTTCTCTTACATTCTCCGCTATGTTACAAAAAATGGTGCAGCCGTTGAGGGAGTAAAGAATCAGGTTCTCATCACAGACAATTACACCGGTGACCCAGCTACAACCAAATGGGAAGACATTACAGGCACAATGAAAGAAGGCACAGACTGGGTGACCTGGGAAACCTACAAGCACGATCTCTCAGCCTTCAAGGGCAAGAAGAATGTTGTTATCGCTCTCCACTATGCCTGCGCAGCTTCATCTGGAACATGGGAAGTAAAGAATCTCTCAGTGAAAGAGGCTACAGGAGGAACTCCAGACACTCCATCAAAGCCTGATACTCCTGCTACAAAAGACGGCATTACCATCAACGGCCTGACCGTAACGTTGGCTAATAGCGGTGTAACAGCCGGCGAAAGCCTTAAGATTGATGACGTCAGCGCATTGAAACCTGATGCTACTCCTACAGAGATCAAATTGTCTGACGGCACAGTTATCGCATTTGACAAGAACAGTGGTACAAACGCTCCTGCTTACAACTCAAAGTTTAATGAGTTGCGTATCTATGCAAACAACAAGATGACTTTCACAGCCAGCAAGCCTATCGCAAAGATTATCTTTACATGCACATACGATACAAACAAGAACTGGAATGCTGTAGGTAACGAAACTGCTACTGTAGTATTCTCAGGAAATACAGCAACCTATACAAATACATTCAGCGGTACAGGCGGTGGCGTTCAGCTCCGTATTGCCAAGATGGAAATCGTATACGCAAAGTAATTCCCCTAGTAGATATTATGTATTAGAAAAAATACTGATCCCCATCGTCCTCTACACAAACAGAGGCGATGGGGATATTTCTTTTTCTTATCCCTCGAAAACATAGTTGGCAGGAGGAAACGCGAACCTACGTATTATGCTCATTTCTAAAATATTTCTTAAAAAGAAGAAGAAATATTTGGTGGTTTCAGGAAAAAAGCGTAACTTTGCAGCCTGAAATTGATAACAGGCTATAATGGGCATGCCCCGATAAGGGACACGAAATGATGCAACAAGCATCCCCATGACGTCTAATTTTAATAACCCAATAAAAATAAAAAAGAAAAATGAAAAAAGGTATTCATCCAGAGAATTATCGTCCTGTAGTATTCAAGGATATGTCTAACGGCGATATGTTCCTCTCTCAGTCTACATGCAAGACTAATGACACTGTTGAGTTCGAAGGCGAGACTTATCCAGTTGTTAAGATTGAAATCTCTAGCACATCTCACCCATTCTACACAGGTAAGAGCAAGCTCGTTGATACAGCGGGTCGCGTAGACCGCTTCATGAACCGTTACGGCAAATTGAAGAAGTAATAATATACCTTTTTTATAAGGATATATTTATTATCGCAAAGATACTGAGTGCATTCCAGCGTAGTTGCATATACGTAGGAATGCACTTTTTTTCTCTCACTACAAATCCTCATGCAATCGATTTCTACATACATTTTTATATAGAAAGTACTTAATCTTTAACTTCAAAACATTATCGAGAATTATGAAGCATACTAAGTTTTTTATCTTCGCGCTCGTTGCTGCGATGACGTTCTCTGCCTGCGGCACAGACGATACCCTACAGTTCTATTATCCTGAAAATAGCGGTAATACGGGTGGTGGAAGCACAGGTGGCAATACCAGTGGCGAATCAACCGACAAGAACAATACAAACAAGAATGTGGCTACTGCCAACATGCCACAAGTGGTAAGAAACGCTATCGGTGGTCTGGAGTTCCCAAAACTCAAGAACAATGGTACCAGCTATGCCATCGTTCACATAGATAAAACCACAGGTATGTTGAACTATTCTACAGAATGGGACGACAACATGAAGAGCCAGAGATGGAGTTGCTATACTTTCCATACAGGAAACAATAAAAACATTGTTAGTAGACCTAAAGATGATTATCCATCTGATACAGATTTAAAGTCTCTATATGGAGTGGTAGACTTCACTTATGATCCATATACTGGCAATGGAAGATATGATCATGGACACATCTGCCCATCAGGCGACAGAAGACTAAACAGTACCCAGGAAAGACAGACAGACTTTCTGACCAACATGCAACCACAATATGGTAGTTTCAACCAAAAGGGTACATGGTTTAAAATGGAGGACGCCTTGAGGAAAAAAGCCAGTTCTATAAAAAATGACAAGGATACTCTATTTGTTGTAAAAGGCGGTACTATAGACAGTCCTGAAAACATTATTGAATATATCAACGGAAGACAAACGGTCTATACTGCAACAACAGGTTACATCCCAGTACCAAAGTATTTCTTTGTAGCAATATTGGAAAAAGCGTTTGATACGGAAAGTAACAAGCACAAATACAGTGCTTTCGGCTACTGGTTCCCTCACGAGAACAAGGCATTTGAAAAGGGCGATAAGCTCGGCAAATATATCGTAAACATCAAGACGCTGGAAGACAGAACCGGCATCGACTTCTTCTGTAATCTCCCTGATGAAATCGAGAAGGAAGTGGAAAACGTAGATGCAGAAGTCATCAAGAAACTCTGGGGCTTTAAATAAAAGGCTATATACAAACAAAGAAGAGGGTGTGTCATAAGTCTGGATAATAGTTGGCGCATAACAGTTGACCAACGCATGCACATCAGCTGTTGTGCATGCGCATATCAGCTGTTATGCAAGCGCACAACAGCTGTTGTGCGGCCGAAGATACTGACTGTCTCAACAACATATCCTATCTCTTCCAACAACATATCCTATCTCTTCCAACAACATATCCTATCTCTTCCAGCAACATATCCTATCTCTTTCGGCAACATATCCTATCTCTTTCAACAAATAGAAGAGGGTGAATCATAAACTTATGACACACCCTCTTTCTTTTGTTTATATCATCATCTTCTTGGCAACTTCTTGATAGCATGTGGCATGAATACCCTGCCGGTAGCCTTACCGAAGCTAGGAGCTACGGAATCGGTAGCAGCTGAACGGGTCTTCTTACGGGCTCCACTCGGATCGTAACGCTCCAGATCGATTTGCATCACATCACCCTTAGCTGCTCCTGTTCCTATCATATAACCATAGAACGTATCGACAATCTTTCCATCTTCCTGCCCCAGATGGAAACCATACTGCTTAGCACCTGCATCCATCACATAGGTAGCACCAGAATCATTATAACGGATATAAATATCACCATTCTTATCGATGTACCAGGTAAACTTCAGAGTCTGGGATTCATTGCTTCCATCATCGGCATAATCCACTTCTACACCATTACCACTGAGCGAGTTACCCTTATCACCCGCCTGATAGAACGTCATCTCGGCATTGAAACTGTAGTTATTGCGAGACTGGTCGTCCTCAGCAAGTTCAGAGAGCATCACAGAGCCTCTCCAGTCGCCTGTAAGAGTCTGAGCCTCCGACAGCAGGTCATCATCCTGAGAGCCGTTAGAACCGTTGTTCCAGTCGCCCTGATTCCATCCCCAGCCACCATGATTATAGTCATCATACCAGTAATCATCATCATCACACGAGGTGAATGAGAAAGATGCTGCGGCTATCGCCATCCACATCCATATCCGATTAAACTTTTTCATATTTTGTTTCCTTTCTTCAAACTAAATTCCTTATTGCCTTACTTCACTACAAAGCGGCGAACAGGCTTCTGATTATCATCTGCTACCTTAACATACTCTACAGAATCCTTAGCTCCGCGAGAAACAATCTGGGTGTTCTCCAAGCCCGAATGCTGCTTGCTGTAGCCCCAACCGTCATCGTAGTCCCAATCGTAGCCCAAGTCATAATCGCGCCAGTTATAGCTGTCAAAATCACGATTAAGCTCGAAATAAGCACGATTGCCGTTACCTAGCACTTCAACATATCCAGAGAATTTGCGATCGCTCAAAGCATAATCAGAAATAATCGCACCATCACTATTCTCATCCAGAAAATCTATATAGATACTCTTATTGCGTACCGTCCAACGAATACGGTTTGCTATATAATTGTTACCATGCCAATAATCTTCTTGATAATAATCGATCCAATAGCCTGTACCAGAATAGATGCCATCAGTCTGGTCGAAGTGAATTACAGAGTAAACAGCATCGACACCGCCATATTCTACCAACATATTACCCTTCCATGTACCATCGAGGGTGTATGCAATATCAGAATCATCATCACATGAGGTGAATGAGATGCTCATCAAAGCTATGAAAGCCATTGTGAGAAGAGTAGTAAACTTTTTCATATCAATTTATCAGTTAAGTTATTTATATTCTTATATCTTCTAATTATTGAGCTCTTGAAGAACAGCATTCTTTCTTGAACTCGATGCAAAGGTAGTGGATTTTTCGTCTGCATCAAAGGGGAAAAGGATACAAACTGAGGGGGAAATCCCTATTCTTTCAAAAGCAACTGCTTTTTTGATGATATTTCTCTTTGCCTAGAGTGGTATTTCTTTCGGTTTTGATGGTCTTTCTTTCTCTGTATCAAAGATTTAACACCTTCTTAACACATCGTATCGATATTTTTCGTATCTTTGCATCATAAATAAGTAATTATTCAAAGAACATACTTTTAGAACAAAGCAAATTCTAAGAATGCGCTCACAAAATGAGTTTCAACAGTTTATTAATTATACGTTAAACCTTTAAAATTATTAAGTTATGAACAAATTTTTACGCTATTCATTATCATTGGTTCTGGCGTTCGTAGCTAGCGTTACGTTTGCAGGAACAACTCCTTACAAAGTGTTGACTTTCCCTGACGAAGGTACTGAAGGCAAGGATATAAACGGTTATGACAAAACCTGGAAGGCTACAATTGGAGAAGATGTCTGGACTATTGAGAATTTCAATACATACCAGTGGAATGGTTGGAAATTCATCAAATGCGGAAGAAAGAAAGTCGCATCTGTAGCTTCCATCACTTCACCTGCTATTGATCAGCCAATCAGCAATATTGTCTTGACCATCGACAAGATTACTAAAGATAAGATCAATTCTATCAAGTTGCAGGTAGCAACTGATGCAGATTGCAAGAATGTAACTGAAGAAATCTCTGCCAAGATTGAAGATGGAGACCTGATCTTCAAGCCAACCAAATCTGCAGCAAACAATTACTATAAGTTTGTCTTTGACTGCCAAGCTGGATCAAGTAATGGTTTGATTCAGGTTTCTAAGATTGCATATTATAAGGTAGGCGATACTCCTATAATCGTGGACATCACAAATACAGCAGAAACCGCTTATACCATTGCTAAGGCAAAGGAACTGATTGATGCAGGTGAAGGTCTGAGCGAAAGTGTATATGTTAAGGGTACTGTATCTCAGGCTAGTAAAGAGTTAAATGCTACATACGGTAGCCTTTCTTACTACATTTCTGACGATGGTACAACAGGAAATGAATTGAAGGTTTATGGTGGTCTTTCTTTCAAGGGTGAGAAATTCACTTCTGTAGATGATATCAAGGTGGGTGACGTAGTTGTTGTTTATGGTAAGCTTAAGAAGTATAACACTACTTATGAGCTTGATAAAGACAACATTCTCATTTCTCTGAATGGTAAAACTACCGGCATCACTAACATTACAGCAGATGAAGCTGCAAAGAACGCTCCTGTTTTCAACCTCGCAGGCCAGAAGGTAACCAAGGCTTACAAGGGTGTAGTCATCAAGAACGGAAAGAAGATGATTCAGAAGTAATCAAATTCAAAACAACATATCCCTACTGCTCCTCCGATATTCATTTATCGGGGGAGTTTTTTGTTAGGCATAACATAAGAAGGAACCACCAGCAAATCAACCAAATATTACCCCTATAACATGAAAAGTGGAATATTTTAATGCAAAAACATAAAAAAATACACCTGATAAATACGTATTCTCAATAATTTTCACTACCTTTGTTGCGATTAATAAACGTATACGAATAAAAAATGATGAAAAGAAAATTATATATCACCCTATTAGGACTGCTCTCTACCATCATGACAGCAGCTGTACCCTACTGCGATGTGAGAAAATTCTCTATCACAGACGGACTCGCTGCCAATACCATCTCAGACCTGAAACAAGGTAAAGACAACCTCATGTGGTTCAGTACATGGAACGGACTGTCGTTCTATGACGGCTACAGCTTCCATACATTCAGAGATAACCCTGATGATATTGACGTTCTGTCAACCAACCGTATACTGAAAATAGAACCATCCTATAACAACAACGTGTGGTGTATCACATACGACAACCAGCTCTACGTATACGATACCCACTTCTGCCGGTTCTTTGCTGTTGGACAGAAATTCAACGAACTGTTCAACATCGACCTGCGCGTGAGCCAGGTATACCCATTGAAAAACGGAGCTACATGGTTTACTTCAGAAGATGGAAAATATATCATCCGATCAAAAGGAAAAACCTTTGATGAGCGGAACATAGAACTCATCAAAGTAGGAGAAAAGGGACTCAGAAGCGGAAATGTATGGTACATCCATCGAGATATACACGGAAGAGAATGGGTGCTTACCGACAAAGGCGCATACATATATCATTCGAAAATTCCAAGCAAACTGCCTTTCAAATGGCTCAGAGGGGTGGGAGAAGATGAGTTTCTGGCAACTGAAGACGGTAAACTGGCAAAATATGACCTGCAGAACCGACTCACCATGATACCAATGCCAGAAGGCGTAACCCGTATCAACCAACTGAAAAATACAGGTTACCAACTCCTGCTGGCAACCAATCTGGGTGTGATTATCTACAACCCGCGCACCTTCAAGTTTGATATCATCAACGTACAGAGCCCGAGTCAGCCTCTGGCAGAGGTAAAGAAGATTTATACCGATGATTTCGGTATGGTATGGGCATTTACAGACGGTATGGGAGTAACCCTCATCAACCCGAAGACCGGACAGAAGCAGTGGCTCTTTGCCGATCAGGACGACCCGATGGACCGCACAACCTGCGAAAGCAATTTCATCACACAAGACGAAAACAAGACCCTCTGGGTAGTGCCAAGAGGAGGAACCTTCAGTTATTTTGACCGCAAGGCAGGAAAACTGGTGCCTTATCTGCTGAGAAGCAATTCATCGGGCAACTACCGCATACCGAAGATTACGAAATATGTACTCTCAGACCAGGGAATCCTCTGGCTGACAGGCTCTCACGACCTGACACAGGTAGTCTTCAAATATCACCCTTACATTATCAACAAGCTGGATGTGGGCGAAGACGAAGTGTTCTCGGTAAATGCATCACCAGACGGACATATCTGGACAGGCTATCACAACGGAGTAATCCAGGTACTCAACGCCTCCTACCAGCGTATCGGATACCTTTCGCCAAGCGGACAGATTGTGCCACAGCAGGTAAACTTCGCCGAAACGGGCATCTACTCCATCTACTTCGATATCAAGGGAAGAGCATGGATTGGAACCAACGGTAACGGTATTTATCTGATAGACAAGATGCAGGTAAGGCACTTTGCCTATGACCCGAACAATCCTTCCTCGCTGCCATTCGACAAGGTATTCGACATCGTAGCCGACCGCACCGGACGCATCTGGATAGGTACCTACGGAGGCGGACTGGCACTCGTTAATGAGGCGGCAGACGGCAGTATCAGCTTTATCAGCAAGCGGAACGGACTGCCTTGGGAGAAGCAGAACTACGACCGCATACGCCGCATCTGCTGCACTACTACGGGAACCATTCTTGTAGGAACTACAGACGGTCTCATCACCTTCAGTGATGCCTTTACAAACGCAAGGAAAATCAATTATCACAAGACCTACTACATACCGAACGATACCACAAGTCTGGCAGCAAACGATGTGAACAACATCATGGAGCATACCAGCGGAAAGATGTATATCTCGCAACAGGGCGGTGTGATGGAAGAGATTGTGAACAAATCGCTCCTGCAAGACAACCTGAAGATGAAATACTTCCATCCCATCAATATAAACGAAGGCATCGTACAGGGCATGGTAGAAGACAACCAGGGAAGAATCTGGGTAATCAGAGAATCGAGTATCGACTGCGTAAACCCGAAAACGGGCCAGTGCAATGTGTTCGGACCAAACGATTTCGACTTCAACATGTCGTTCTCGAACAGCCGCCCATACCACGACCCGGCAAGCAACAACATCTCGGTAGGTACCCCTATGGGACTGATTACCTTCAATCCGGCTACGCTGAAGAAGAGTAACTACCAGCCTAAGGTCGTCTTCAGTTCCCTCCACTATAGCGGAGAGAAAGAGTCGGAGCCTATCCTGCACAAGGAAAAAGTGGTGATTCCAGCCAATAAGCGAAACCTGACCATCACCTTTGCTTCGCTCGACTATGAACGCAAGTATCAGACCCAATACCTCTATCGCATCGATGGTTATACCGCTCCGGGCGAGTGGATTTCGAACGGAAGCAGCAATGTCATCGGCTTTAACCGTATCAGCCATGGCAACTATGTACTCAAAGTGAGAGCCACCAACTCGCACGGTGTATGGAGCAAATATGTAGCAGAACTGCCTATCGAAGTGCGCCCTACCTTCTGGGAGAGCATCTGGGGCAAGTTTCTCATGCTGCTCCTGCTCATCGGTATCGTAGGTGCCATCTTCTATACCTACAACCAGCGCCAGCGCGAGAACGTAAGCCACGAAATGAGCATGCTGAAGAACGAATTCTACAGCGATGCAGCCAACCGCCTGAGAACCCCATTAACGCTCATCGGAGCCCCGGTAAAAACCGTTTTGGAAACCGAGCCGGGTATCACCCGCAAGGGCAAGGAACTGCTGAAAATGGTGGTAGACAATGCCAACGATATGCTGATGACACTGGACAAGGTTCAGAGGTATGGCAACAATGCAGACTTCCATACGAACAGCGGTCTGACCGAAGAAGATTACGACCTGGCAGAAAGAGAAAAAGCGAATGGCCAGATTGACGACCACAATGCATCTGACTATCTGGAAGAAACCAACAAACAGAAAGAAGAAAAGGATGAAAAGGCTGAACGACTGGAAGAAATGGGCAAGGAACAGAAAGAAGCACAGGAAGAAGCGGAACTCAAAGACCAGACGATACTGGTAGTAGAAGACAATGCCGACCTGCGCAAGTTCCTCTACAGTATCCTCTCGCCTACCTATAACGTGCTGCTTGCAGAGAACGGAAAGGCTGGTTTAGTGATGGTCCGCAAGGAGATACCAGACTTTATCCTCACGGACGTTACCATGCCTGTGATGGATGGTTTGTCGATGATTCACGAGATCAAGCAGGATACCACCCTCAACAACATCCCAGTGATGATTCTCTCGGCCAAGGCAAGCGTAGAAGATCAGCAGCGAGGTTTTGATGAAGGAGTTGACGCCTATATCACCAAGCCATTCTCTACCCCTTATCTGCTCGGCAGAATAGAGGCTATCCTCACCCAGCGCCGCAACATTCAGATGGATGTCATCAGAAAACTGAAGGAAACTGGCGATAAAGATGCCATAGCAGCCCTGCGAATACTGCCTGCAGCAGTTCCTCAGCCTGCTCTTAACCAGGCTGAAACTAGTGCCGAGAACGAAACGGTTGATCCAAACAGCGAGCTGGCATTTATAGCGGCACAGATTCAGGACAGAGCCATGATGCGTGTCTTCAGATTTGTTGTTGCCCATACAGGCAATCCGGAACTCAAGATTGATGACATCTCGAACGAAATCGGTATGAGCCGAAGCGTACTATATAATAAGGTGAAAGCAACGACCGGAATGACACCGGTAGACTTCGTTCGCCATATACGTATCAAGAAGGCATGCGAGATGTTACGCAAGACAGACGATACACTGAGCAGCATCGCCTTCGCAGTAGGTTTCACCGACCCTAAGTATTTCTCGAAGGTATTCAAGAAAGAAACGGGTATCGTGCCTACTGAATACCGAAACAGAACGCAGGGATAGCCCGCATCATTACAGATGAAAGCAGTCATCATTACTGATGGCTGCTTTTATCTGTATTGACAAAAAGTAATACATATTACAGGATATATCTTCAGTTGTTGCCGAGCACAGCCTTCTTCGTTTTCGTACACAGCAAAACGTTCAAGCAAGGAAAAAAGCAGAATAGTCATAAAATTGAGCCGTTTTGCTTAGTTTTTTGACCGAATATTGCAAAAAAGTATAAAAATGGGGGGGGTATTTGATTAATTTTCCCTTTTTACTGAAAAAAAACTGAGAAAAAGTTTGGTGTTACAAGAAAATGTAGTATCTTTGCAACAAGTTCTTAGAAAAGTTAAATGATAGATTAATCGTAAACCTCTTTTTCTTTGTTTTTTTGAGGAAAAAGAGGTAAAGAAAAAGGAATGCAGGGTTTGTGAAAATCCTGCATTTTTTATTTTTATGCTGTTTCATGCAGGCCGTTATGTAGTCTTATAATCTACACACCTTTCTATTCACAAACCCAATTATCTACGGAATCTATATACTCTTAACTGCGATACTATCTACATTATATATATTACGCTTATTCCTTCATCTATGATTTTGTTCGATTTTTAGAATTTTTAAAAAAACTCTTGAAGTATTCTAAGAGAAAAGTAGTATCTTTGCACTCTAGATCATATAAGTTGAGATCGGAAATATAGATAACACATACATAAAGATAAAAAAAATGAGAACTGTTTACGAATTTTCTGTTAAAGACAGAAAGGGAAAGGATGTTTCCCTCAAGGAGTATGCCAACGAAGTGCTGCTCATCGTCAACACCGCCACAAAGTGTGGTTTCACACCTCAGTATGAGGAACTGGAGAAACTTTATGAGACCTATCATTCTCAAGGTTTCGAAATACTTGATTTTCCTTGCAACCAGTTTGGTCAGCAAGCCCCTGGTACAGATGAAAGCATTCATCAGTTCTGCAAGCTTACATACGGCACAGAGTTCCAGCGCTACAAGAAGATCAAGGTAAACGGAGACGATGCTGCCCCTCTCTTCAAATTTCTGAAAGAATGTAAGGGCTTTGCTGGTTGGGACGAGAGCCACCCTCTCTACCCTGTTCTCGACAAGATGTTGAGCGAGGCTGATCCTAACTACAAGGAGAGTGCTGATATCAAGTGGAACTTTACCAAGTTCCTCGTTAACAAGAAAGGTCAGGTTGTTGCCCGTTTTGAGCCTACCACAAGCTTCGATGTTATCGCTAAGGCAATCGAAGAGTGGTTGAACTTCTAATGAAAGATAGAAGTCTCGAACTGAGAATAGAATCTCTAAATAAAAGAGAATAGAATCTCTAAATAAAAAGCCAGGTTGCTTTTCGCAGCCTGGCTTCTTTTATCATGTGATATTGTTATTTCAATATATCTCAAAGAATAATTGTCAACTGTTTGCTATAAACTATTAACTATTACTCAACCTTTGGCACATCCTTGAGGAACTTCTGAATTTCTTCATCACTAACAGAATAATTGTGCAAATCGCCATTAATATAGCTATCGTAAGACGGCATATCGATAAGACCATGACCTGAGAGACAGAACAGGATAACCTTCTCCTTGCCCTCTTCCTTAGCCTTCAGAGCCTCGCGAATAGTAGCTGCAATCGCATGACAGCTCTCTGGAGCAGGAATGATACCCTCGGTTTGAGCGAAGAGCATACCCGCCTTGAATGACTCCAACTGTGGGATATCTACACCATGCAGATAACCATCCTTCAGAAGCTGGGAGATAATCATACCCGCACCATGATAACGGAGACCACCAGCATGAATATTGGCTGGCTTGAAATCATGCCCCAGAGTAAACATTGGCAGCAATGGAGTATAACCTGCTTCATCACCGAAATCATACTCAAACTTACCGCGGGTCAGTTTAGGACAACTCTCTGGCTCTGCAGCAATAAACTCTGTATGACGCTCGCCAGTAAAGTTATGACGGAGGAATGGGAAGGCAATACCACCGAAGTTACTACCGCCACCGAAACAAGCAATCACCTGATCAGGATACTCACCTGCCATCGCCATCTGCTTCTCTGCCTCAAGACCGATAATGGTCTGGTGAAGTGCCACATGATTGAGCACAGAACCCAGCGTATACTTACAGCCCGGTGTGGTTGTAGCCAACTCAACAGCCTCACTGATGGCTGTACCGAGCGAACCAGGATGATGAGGATCGCGTGTAATGATATTCTTACCCGCACGTGTACTCATAGAAGGAGAACCCTCTACAGTGGCTCCAAACGTACGCATGATGCTAGAACGGTATGGTTTCTGCTGCATGGTAATCTTTACCTGGTAAACCGCTGCCTCCAAACCGTAGAGCTTAGCTGCATAAGAAAGGGCTGCACCCCACTGACCTGCACCTGTCTCTGTAGTGACGTTGGTATCACCCTCCTGCTTACAGTAGTAGCACTGAGGAATCGCTGAATTGATTTTATGAGAACCTAACGGGTTGGTACTCTCATTCTTGAAGTAGATATGCGCAGGTGTACCAAGTGCCTCCTCAAGGGCATAAGCACGTACAAGAGGTGTTGAACGGTAGAAGGTGTACTTCTCCAACACATCTTCTGGAATGTCAATCCAGGCATGCTCTGTATCAAGTTCCTGCTTTGAGCACTCCTTATTAAATACGTGTGACAAGTCATCAGCATTCATTGGCTGATGAGTCTGAGGGTTCAACGGTGGCAATGGCTTGTTAGGCATATCTGCCTGAATGTTGTACCACTGAGTAGGAAGTTCCTGCTCGCTTAAGATGTACTTTTTCTGTCTCATGTCTATATATATGTTTAAAATTGTTGTATGCCTGAACAAAGGTACAAATAAAAAATGAAACAAAAAACTTTTTATCTGATTTTCCACTATTTTTTTTATTTTTGTCCAACAAATCAGTTAATTCTATTGGTATTATTTGTTACGAAAGTATACAATCAGTGTGATTTCTAAGAATTTAACCAAATATTACACCTAAAATATCAAATATTACCCCTACTATTACAACAGAAAACAGTATCTTTGCAACAGAAAAAATTCAACATGCGTTGTGAAACGCTTATCATCATCTTTTACTTATACAAAAAAATAAAACATTGGAACTCAATAGGGGTATTGAGATTCCAATGTTTTTTTATGCACTAAACTGAAACATATCATCATGTAAAGTTAACATATCATCATGTAACTTTGTCTGATTTATAACCTTTCAGTATAAATCAATAGTCTATTTTATTGTCTACTTCCACAATTGATACAGGATTTTACCCATAGACTGTAGACACAGATTATTTCTTTTCATTACCTAAATCTATCTGCGATATCTGATTCAACAGATTTACAGCCTGCCCTACTGTCTTCACATCATTGATGCGAAGCATTCGCTTGTTGAATTTTTCCTTCAGAACACAGTCCTGAATATGACTGGTAACGTAAGCGAGAATGCGGTTAAACATCTGACTTCTGTAGAACGGACTGTTTACATTGCTCACAAACTGCATCTGCATATAGCCCTGCTTGAGAATAATCTTCTCACAGCCCAGTTTCTTGCCTACCCTACGCAGACCTACCACATGCATCAGTTCGTCTGCCTCGTGAGGCACAGGACCGAAACGGTCTATCATACGCTTGCGGTAAGCCTCTACTTCCTCATCGCTCTCCAGACGGTCCAGTTCACGATAAAGAAGCATACGCTCGCTGTCGCCCGGCACATAAGTCTGAGGGAAATACATCTCCAAATCGCTCTCTATGCCACAATCGTCAACGAAATCATCACCCGTAAGCTGGGCGCCTTCATCCATCTTCTCCTGATAAAGGTCACAGAACTCCTCGTTCTTCAACTCAGTGACAGCCTGAGAGAGAATCTTCTGGTAGGTTTCATAACCGAGATCTTCCATAAAACCGCTCTGCTCAGAACCCAGCAGATTACCCGCACCACGGATATCCAGGTCCTGCATGGCGAGATTGAAGCCGCTACCCAGTTCGCTGAACGTCTCCAGCGCCTCCAGACGGCGACGCGCCTCAGGAGTAAGTGCACTCTTAGGTGGCGCCATCAGATAGCAGAAAGCCTTCTTGTTGCTTCTTCCTACGCGTCCACGCATCTGATGCAGGTCACTCAATCCGAAGTGATGAGCATCGCTCACGATAATCGTATTGGCATTGGAAATGTCGATACCGTTCTCTACAATAGTGGTAGAAAGCAGTACATCATAATCGTAATTGATAAAGCCCATGATGATTTTCTCCAAATCCTCTGGCTTCATCTGTCCGTGACCGATTGCTACCCTACAGTCTGGGATATGCTTCTCGATGAGCATCTTGAGCTCCGGAAGCTTGGATATTCTGTCGCATACGAAATAAACCTGTCCGTTTCGGCTCATCTCGAAATTGATGGCATCGCAGATAACTTCACTACTAAACGTTACCAGTTCGGTATGAATCGGATAACGGTTAGGTGGCGGAGTGCGCATGATACTCATATCCCGGGCGCCCATCAGAGAGAACTGGAGGGTTCGCGGAATCGGAGTGGCACTCATCGTGAGTGTATCGACATTTACCTTGAGCTGACGGAGTTTCTCTTTGGTAGACACACCGAACTTCTGCTCTTCATCGATGACGAGCAGTCCCAGGTCATGCCATTTCACGGTCTTTGATATCAGCTTATGCGTACCTATGAGGATATCAATCTTACCCTCTTTCAGGGCGTCAAGCACCTCTCTGGTTTCCTTCGTTGTACGGGCTCTACTGAGATAGTCTACCCTTACAGGCATGCCTTCCAGACGCTTTTTGAAAGTCTGATAGTGCTGGAAAGCCAGAACGGTAGTAGGCACCAGCACCGCAACCTGCTTGCTGTCGCACGCAGCCTTGAAGGCTGCACGGATGGCAACCTCAGTCTTGCCGAAGCCCACATCGCCACAAACCAGACGGTCCATCGGTCTGCCGCTCTCCATATCCTTCTTTACCTCCTGAGTAGCCTTATTCTGGTCTGGCGTATCTTCATACAGGAAGGAAGCCTCCAGCGTATGCTGCAGATAATTATCGGCACTGAAGGCGAATCCCTTCTCCCGTCGGCGCTGGGCATAGAGTTTGATCAGGTCGCGCGCAATGTCCTTAATTCGCTTCTTAGCTTTGTCCTTGAGTTTATCCCAGGCACCTGTACCCAGTGTAGACAGGCGAGGCGGAGTACCGGTATCGCTGCGGCGATATTTGCTGATTTTATAAAGCGAGTGGATAGAAACATCCACCTTGTCATTGTTCGTATAGACGATGCGGATCATTTCCTGATAGCTGTTGCCCGTAGGAACCCTAACCAGACCGCCAAACTTGCCGATACCGAAGTCTACATGCACGATAAAATCTCCCACTTCCATCTCCTGCAGTTCCTTCATGGTGAGTGCCATCTTGCCGGCTCTCGCTTTATCTGAGCGCAGGTTATATTTATGAAAACGGTCAAAAATCTGATGATCGGTAAAGAAGCAGCACTTCTTGTCATGGTCAGTAAAGCCTTCATGAAGCGTCTTGTCTACCGGTGTAAAACGGATGGCGTAGCGCTTCAGCTCTTCGCTTTCAAAGATATCCTTCAGGCGCTGTTGCTGCTTCTGGCTATCTGCCAATATATATAAGGTGTAACCCTGGAGCAGGAAATCCTCCAGAGTCTGACAAAGCAAATTGAAATTCTTATGAAAAAGAGGCTGTGGAGCAATATTGAAAGGTATCACAGCCGGACTCTCTGACGGAGCGACCTTGCCGAACTCGATACGGAGATGAGCCGCTACTGCCTTCTTGAAATCGAGCGGAGAAACGAGGTTGAGCTCGGTCTTCATGTCATGTCTGATGCGCTCAGCCTCTACCTCAGTAGCTCCCTCCAGCTGCTCGGTAAGGCTCTGCGATGAGAAGCCTTCGGTATAGATCTGACCGATGCGGTCGCAAACGAAAGAAAGGTCTTTCGCAACGACTGGCGTACTTTCGGAGAGAAAATTGAGGAAACACTGCTTGTTGCTCTCGATATGGGCGAGTTCGGGCACGATTTCTATCTCTGTGCGCTTCACCTGCGAGAGCTGGGTCTCAACATCAAAGGTACGGATGGTGTCAATCTCATCGCCGAAGAAGTCGATACGGAACGGATATTCGCAACTGTAGGAATAGACATCGAGGATGCTTCCACGCACGGCAAACTGGCCCGGTTCATAAACATAATCGGTTTCTTTGAGTTCGAAATCGCGCAGGGTATGAACTACATCGGTCTGAGCTATCTGCTGACCTACAGCCAGTTTCATTATCCGTTCATCCAGATTCTGCTTAGCCACAACGAGTTCTGCCAGTGCATCGGGATAAGTGACTACCAAAAAATGTCCTCCCGAAGAGAGGCGCGCCAGCACCTCTGTACGTAGGATTTCGTTCGCTGCATCACGCTGCCCGTATTTCACGGCACGCCGATAGCTGGAAGGAAAGAAGAAGACCTTCTCCTGCCCCATCATCTGAGTGAGATCGTGATAAAAATAGCCTGCTTCATCGGCATCATCCAGCACGAAGAGTACCGAACGCCTCATCTTCCCCTGCAGAGAAGCAAAGAACATCGGAGCCGAAGAGCACAGCAAACCCTGGAGAAAAATGGAATGAACCGACTTCTTCCCCATCAAATCAAAGAGGGCATCCGCCTGTGGCGAACGCCCGTATGTTTTTTCTATCTTTTGGATTTCCATCCAAGTACTGATTAGTGATTACTGATTACAGAGTAGTGATTACAGAGTATTAATCCTTCTTCGGATATTTCTTGAACCAGCCATCCAGGCGCAGTCGCATCACGCCAAAGAAAGCCTCACCAAAGATGCCACCACTCATCTTGCTCACACCTTCACGACGGTTAACAAAGATGACAGGCACCTCTTTGATCTTGAAACCGATTCGATGAGCCGTATATTTCATCTCTATCTGGAAAGCATAGCCCTTGAAGCGGATAGCATCCAAATCTATGGTTTCCAATACCTTACGTCGGTAGCAGACGAATCCAGCTGTGGTATCATTCACCTTAAATCCGGTTACGATACGTACGTATTTAGAAGCGAAATAGCTCATCAATACGCGTCCGATAGGCCAGTTGACCACGTTCACACCCGAAATATATCTTGAGCCTACAGCCACATCATACCCCTCATCGTGAGTTGCCGCATAGAGACGAGGCAAATCATTAGGATCATGACTGAAGTCGGCATCCATCTCGAAGATGAAGTCATAGCCCTGCTTCAATGACCATTTGAAGCCCATGATATAGGCTGTACCCAAACCGAGTTTACCCGAACGCTCCAGGATATGCAGACGACCGGCAAACTCATTAGCCATCAAGCCCTTGACAATGGCAGCAGTACCGTCAGGACTTCCGTCATCGATAACGAGGATATCAAACTGCTTTTCGAGACCGAAGACAGCACGGATGATTTTCTCAATGTTTTCCTTCTCATTATATGTAGGAATGATTACTATGCTATCACTCATAACTTCTTCTAATTTTAATGATTCTGATTCTATATAATGTAATACAGATGCAAAATTACAACTTATTTTTGAAATAACAAGCGAAAATCCGAAATTATTGGTCCGGATTCTCTACAAAACCCTGATATTTCTTGTCAAGTCCGTTCATGATCGCCTCATAGCTCTTGTTCATCTGGTTCTTGATATTGTCAGCTCCCTTGCCTATCGGCTCGATAGGCTCATGAATGGTGAGCTTCAGAGGATGCCAGAAAGCCCAATAGATGTCCTTCATGCGAGGCTTCACATCAAAACTGCCATTGATGGTAAGCGGACATACCGGCAACTGCAGTTCATCGGCAAGCATGAAAGCGCCACGGCGAAACACGCCCATGTGACCCGTAAACGTGCGGGCACCTTCAGGGAATACCACCAGCGACATACCCTCTTTGAGCACCTCGCGAGCACGGTCATAAGAAGCGCGGATCTTCGAAGGTCCGCTCTTGTCTACAAAGATGTGATGCGCATACTCACAGGCAATACCGATGAGAGGCACTTTGCGCAAGCCCTTCTTCATCATCCACTTGAAGTTTCTGCCCAGGAAGCCGTAAATCAGGAAGATATCAAAAGCGCCCTGATGATTGGCCACGAAAACATAACTCTGGTTCTTTTTGAGATGCTCACGTCCCTCTACTTTTACAGGCAGAAGGAGGATGCGGACCCAAAGCCAGGACCAATACTTGCCGGGATAATAACCCCAGAAATGGCCATTGCCCAGCATACATCCCAAAACAGTAGTTAAACTGGTTAAAACGCTAGCTACCAACAGGATAGGTAAGCATATTACAAGCTGATACAGACGATATAAGTACTTCATTTTTTATTTAAGAATGAATAATTTAACACTCAACATTTAACATTCAACATTCAACACCCCTCATTTTCTTTTGAGTGTGATGACCACGATTTCTGCCGTAGCCCCTATGCGGATTGGAACGGTACCGCCCAGCCCCGATGTGGTATAGAGCTGGCAACCCTCCTCTTCGAAGAGGCCGTAATCATAAGGAGTAAACATCGACGGACGCAAGCCCAGTACGCTGATCTGCCCCGCATGCGTATGACCGCTCAGCGTAAGTTGCGGTGCTACGACCAGCGAATCCTTCCTGTCAGGTCCTATCACATCGCCATCCTCATCCTTCTCCTTATTGATAGTAGAAGGCCAGGTCTCGCGCCATTGCTTCGGAATATGCTGCAGCATCAGCACGAAAGAGCCCGGTCTGATGCCATACAGCGCCTTCCTTACGTTAGTGCGCTTTGGCTTGTCATAGTTCTCTGTACCAGCTACATAGATGCTGTCAGCGCCTCTATGTACCGCCACATGCTCATTCATCAGCAGGCGCCATCCGCAACTCCGCTGGAAGTCCTGCATCCGCTTCTCGAGCGCAGCTATCTCCTGCTCGTCATCTACATCCATATAATAGGTGTAATCGTGATTGCCCAGCACACTCATCACGCCGTCTCTGGCTTTCAGACTGCTGATCAGCGCCTGATATTTAGGCAGTTCATCGGGTGTAACATTCTGTAAATCACCCGTAAAGCAAATCAGATCAGGCTTTTCGGCATTGATGCTGTCGATATCGCGCTGAGGCAGATGACCACGCCAGCCATAGTATGACCCGAGATGGATATCGCTGAACTGAACGATGCGATAGCCCTCGAAAGACTTCGGCAGATTGGGCACATAGATGGTGATTCGCTTGACCTGCATCTCAGGAAATCCCTCGGTAAATCCGTAGATAAAGCAGAAGAACGCCAACGCTCCCACTACCAGACCGAGCAGCTTGCCCCAGTTGCGATGCCCGTGGAGGAGCCTCATGCAGCACCAGCCGAAGCCACTGAACAGACTGAAGACGAACTGCGGAACCGCACAGACTGCCATCACCACAAACCAGATGTCGATAAGCACCGGATTGCGGGGCAGAAAGTTGGGCAGCATCGTGATATACGCGCTGTAGGCGATAACCACCAGAGCCGGCAACCAGAAGAGCGCCCGCTGCCAGAGACTCTTCAGCCGTAACTTGCCATACCTTTTATATATCCACAGATACGGCAACAGGGTGAATACCACTACGGGTATCAATATTCTTGCTATCATTTCCTGATCAAACTTGATTGAAGATACGTTTTCATTGCCTGCACGGGCACTCCTCTGCGCTGTGCATAGTCGCGAAGCTGGTCGTCTCCTATCCGTCCCAGTTCGAAATACCGCGACTTGGGATGCGCAAACATCAGTCCCGAAACACTGGCATGAGGCGTCATCATTCCGCTTGTGGTGAGCCGGATGCCCACCTGACTCATATCGATGAGCTGGTCGATGATGAAGTTAGCACTGGTATCGGGCAGCGAAGGATATCCTATAGCCGGACGGATGCCCTGATAGCGCTCCTGGTGCTGGTCTTCGATGCTCAGCTGCTCATCGGGAGCATAGCCCCAGATGCTGCGTCTCACCTCTTCGTGCAACTTCTCTGCCGTGGCTTCAGCCAGCCGGTCGCAGAGTGTCTGTGCCATCATATTGAGGTAGTCGTCCGTGCGATATTTCTTCTCCAGACCGCCATCTACCGTGGTGCAGAAGATACCCAGCCGGTCTGTTATTCCGCTGCCCAGAGGGCGGATGAAATCAGCCAGACAGAGATTGGGTTCTCCCTGAGCCGCCGGATGCTGCTGACGGAGCATCGGGAAGCGGACTTTCTGCCCTTCCAGCCAGATATCATCCCCCTCGCTGTTCGCCTCGAAGAGTCCGAAGACGGCATACGTATGATATTCGCCTTCCCATGAATGGAGCATATCGAGCGCCTCAGCCTTCAGTCTTTCCTTTTCCTCACGAGGTTTGCCGCTCAATCCCCAGGCATGATAGAAGTAAAGCCAGTTGATATATGGCTCAATTTCGCTTATATTGTATACTATTCTTCGCATCCGATACGATATTTTATTTTACAATCCCCGTAAGATTTTCCTTTTCAGGAATTGCTTCTGAACTCCAATTCCTCTCCTCTGCAAGCGGCATCAAACACGCCTTTGTTATAGATAAGATGACCGTTACAGAAAGTCTGTTCCACTTTCCATGCAAACTCATCACCCTCTACAGGGCTCCATTTACACTTGCTCTGAATCACCTCTGCGGTCACCTTCCAAGGCTCTCCCTTGCGCACCACAACGACATCTGCCTTATAACCCGGACGCAGGAAGCCGCGCTGACTGATATGGAACAGACGGGCTGGATTATGGCACATCAGTTCAACCAGGCGCTCGATACTGATTACCTTTTCGTCAACAAGTTTCAGCATGCTTACCAGCGAGAACTGTACCATTGGCATACCTGATGCAGCCTTGGCACAACCGCCCTGTTTATCCTTCAGCTGATGAGGAGCATGATCGGTACCTACTACAGTTATCTTACCATTACTCAGCGCCTTACGCAAAGCTTCGCGATCAGCAACGGTCTTTACTGCAGGATTGCATTTGATGCGTGCGCCCTTCACAGCGTAATCTTTATCCGAGAACATGAGATGAGCCACAACAGCCTCGCCTGTAATATTTTTATCCTTACCAAAAAACTCCAGTTCCTTAGCCGTAGTAACGTGAGCGATATGGAGATGCGCACCGCTCTCCTTAGCCAACTGCACCGCCAGACGGCTGCTTTCATAGCAAGCCTCCTCGCTACGTATTTCAGGATGATGCTCTACGGCAGGGTCCTCACCCCATTTCTGCTTAGCCAGCTGCATGTTTCGGTTGATGATTTCAGTATCCTCACAGTGGGTCATTACCGGCAGATTCAGCTCTTTCGCCTTCCTGAAGATAGCCTGCAGCGCCTCATATTTATCCACCAGCATATTGCCCGTACTGGAGCCCATAAAGAGCTTGATTCCCGGAACATGATGCGTATCGAGCTGTTCAAAATCATTTACATTGTCATTGGTAGCACCAAAGAAGAAGCTGTAGTTCACATGACTTTTCTCAGCACCCAGCTGCCGCTTTGCCTGCCAAGCCTCCAGAGTGGTTGTCTGAGGCACCGTGTTAGGCATCTCAAAATAACTGGTCACACCACCAAAGGCAGCAGCGCGGCTTTCGCTCTCGATGTCAGCCTTCTGCGTAAGTCCCGGCTCACGGAAGTGAACATGATCATCAATCACACCCGGCAAAACAAAACACCCCGAGGCATCGATGACTTCATCGTAATTGCCACGGGGTGCCTCATCTTCATATATCTCCTTGATAAATTCACCATCCAACAAGAGGTCGCCCACAAAAGAGCGACCCTCATTTATAATAGTTCCATTCTTGATTAATTTCATATTACTAAACTTATAAAATGAAGAGTTTTACAAGATGTTAATGCCCAAGACCTTGAAAGAGCCCTGTTTCTACTCCTGACCTTCCTGTTTTTCAGGAATCGTAGGCGCAGCCAGTTCGTTGGCTGTAGGTGCCGGAGCCGCATCAGGATTTACCTGTGGAGCCGCTTCCATCTCTGGCTGCATGCCGCTCTGCGCATCTCGTGTACCGTTCATAATCTCCTGATTTTCTTGAGCTTTCTTATAATAGTCCTTTACATAAGGATCATTCTTGAAATAGTCGGTAGCCTTGCTCATGATGTCCTCAATCCAAGGAGAGAGCATCGGATACTGGTTGCCCATTGTAACGAGGAAGAAGACGCCCGGTCCCAGCACATTATTGAAGTTGTCGGTAACAAACGAAGTGATGAGCTTGTCTTCCTGCTCAGAGAGGCGGATGGATTCCTCGTTCAGATGCTTGTTGACAGCCACCATATCGCTACCGTTCATGATAGCCTGGTCGTGCTTGTGTACCAGTTCGCGCAACTGATTCTGAATCTGCTGGTATTTCTTGAAGAATCCGAAGAGTTTATCGTTCATAGGAGTACCGCTTACCACCTGCTGTGTATCATCGAGCTTCACCGTAATGCTTCCACTCTCCAGCACCAGCGGCAGCACAGGGTCATCATCCATGAAGATATTCGCCATCTTCATAGAGTCGACAGAACCCTGAAAATGGAACTGTCCGTGCACTACATCGCAAGAATCCACGTTCTTGAAATCGTTGTTTTCCAGTATCTTAAGGTACAGCATACGTCCGTCCAGAGTACTTACGTTAGAAGTACCCGAGATATCGTAACTGTTGGCACAAGATGCAAGTGCCATCAAGGCAATGAATGCGTAAAATATTCTATTCATAAGCTATCTATATCACTTTCGGTGAACAAAAGTACAATCTTAATTTGAACTGACGAAATAAATTGCAGCAATTTAATTCATTCTTACAAGATTTATGTTTTGTTTGCACTCCTATTGGCCACCGAAAGCTTTTTTCTCGTCCTTTCTATATTACTGATTGCTTTCCTTCTTCAGTTCATGAGAGATGCGGTGCGTGGTATACAGTTCCAGCAGGGCTGCGATGAGGAGGAAGACTACCCACTTATTATAAAAATAGGTGATATAGGTCTCATAATTCTCAAACCAGCGGCGCAGGAAAGCATACACCGTATCTACCATCGAGATACCCGAGAGCACGAAGAAGATGTCTGCCACATACTGCATCCTCTTCAGTCGGTGGATAACCAGCGAAGGTCCCTCATAGACCTGCATCGCCTGCATCACGCTGAAGAGTATGGTGCCCAACAGGAATCCCCAGCTCGTAATCTGCACCAGCTGCGGATGTGAAAAACCAAATGCAAAGCACGCCGCGCCGACAACCATCAGCACGCCGCCCAGCAAGAAAATAACACTTTCCAGTTTACTCAATTGTTTCATTTTCGTCTTGTTCGTTAGTTTTTTCCGGAATATCCGAGCTCAATACAAAGATGTCTTCATCATCAGCCTGCATGAAGTAACGCTGGCGGGCTATCTTCTCAAATGCCCGCGCACCATGCTGCATATCCCGCAGGGTATGCTTGTCGTTTTCATACTGCTCACGATACTTTTCTATCTCCGAACGGAGCGTAGCTATCTCTATCTGGTACTTAATGTGCTGTCTTACACTGTTGTCGTCAACTACACCAACTACCAGAACACCCGCTACAATCACTATAAGATACTTATAATGAGCGAGATAATTCCATATAATACCAAGTTTTTTACTCATTTCTTCCGAATTTGTTTGCAAAGATAATATTTTTTTGTTATCTTTGCATCATCAATTAAGAAAAAATAATGGAAGAGTATATAGTTTCTGCAAGAAAGTACCGTCCGATGACCTTCGATTCGGTTGTCGGACAGAGTGCATTGACCACCACTTTGAAGAATGCAGTGAAGAGCGGCAAGCTGGCGCACGCCTATCTTTTCTGCGGTCCGAGAGGTGTGGGCAAGACCACTTGTGCCCGCATTTTTGCGAAGGCAATCAACTGCGAGCACCCTCGCGAAGACGGCGAGGCATGCAACGAATGTGAGAGCTGCCGTGCCTTCAATGAGCAGCGTTCCTACAACATCTTCGAGCTGGATGCCGCCAGCAACAACGGTGTTGACCAGATTAAGGTTCTGATGGAACAGACCCGCATCCCGCCTCAGGTGGGCAAGTATAAGGTGTTTATCATCGATGAGGTCCACATGCTCTCTACAGCCGCCTTCAACGCCTTTCTCAAGACGCTGGAAGAGCCACCTCAGCATGTCATCTTCATCCTCGCCACTACCGAGAAGCATAAGATTCTGCCTACCATCCTGAGCCGATGCCAGATTTACGACTTCGAGCGAATGACGGTAGCCAATACCATCAACCACCTGAAGATGGTGGCTGAGAAGGAAGGCATACAATATGAAGAGCAGGCGCTCGCCGTGATAGCCGAAAAGGCTGACGGAGGTATGCGCGATGCCCTCTCTATCTTCGACCAGGCTGCCAGCTTCTGCATGGGCAACATCACTTACCAGAAGGTAATCGAGGACCTGAATGTGCTCGACAGCGACAACTATTTCCGTCTGGTAGACCTGGCTCTGGAGAATAAGGTGGCCGAGATGATGGTAACACTCGACGGCATTCTGAGCCGCGGTTTCGATGGCGGCAACATGATTCAGGGTCTTGCCCAGCATGTGCGCAATGTGATGATGGCGAAGGACCCTCAGACCCTGCCTCTGCTCGAAACCAGCGACGACCAGAAAGCCAAGTTCCAGGCTCAGGCCCAGAAGGCGCCTACACCTTTCTTATATAAGGCGCTGGAACTGATGAACCAGTGCGACATCCATTACCGCGCCAGCAGTAACAAGCGATTACTGGTAGAGCTCACCCTGATACAGATAGGCCAGATTACGCAGCCCGAGGATCAGGATGTGCCTAGTGCGGGGCGTACGCCCAATAGATTAAAATCCCTGTTTCAGAAACTCCTGGCTCAGTCTAAGCTTGCCTCTCAGGGTGCAGGTTCTGAGCCTTCCGGCAGCAGCGAAAACCGGTCATCACAGCCGGGAGCGTCTGCTGCTACAGCTACTGCTGTGCCTTCGTCAGGGGCACCGACAGCCGCTTCTGCAGCCTCCAATGCTGCATCTTATTCTGCATCTGCCACCGCAGCCGCATCTGCCTCTCCAGAAGGCTCAGCCGCTGCCGGAGCTGCTATTGATGCTGCATCGCCTCACAAGCCACGACTCAAGAATATCAAGCTGGGCGGCATAGGCATGACTTTCTCTAACCTGAAGAAGAGGGAGGAGAACCAGCGCCGCCTGCACAGTCCGTATGATGATACCAATGAGGAAAAAGCGACCATCACGGGCGACCAGAACGAGTTCACCCAGGAGCAGGTGGAAGCAACATGGTTCAGTATGTGCATGAGAATGCAGAACAAGTTGGATTTCATAGGCTTAGCCAACCGCATGAAGAGTATTGTACCGAAGATAACCAACTATCCGCAGATAGAGGTTATCATCAACAACCAGCTCTTACTAGACGACGTTTTGAACATCAAGAACCGCATTCTCAAGACTTTCGTCTTAGGGCTTCACAACAGCGAACTGAGCATCAGCTACCGCCTTGCCGACCAGGAAGAGGTGGGCAAGGTTCTGAGCAAGAATGAAGTTCTGGAACTTCTTATGGAGAAGAACCCTGCGATGAAAAAACTCACAAAGGACCTGGATCTGGTCATGACATAGAAGATACTCCACACGATACGAAATTCTCCACTCCATGTAGGACAACCTATACGGAGTGGAGAAACTAGTACTATCTTCCCCAAATGCTGCCATTATACCCGGGCGTATGATGCCCAAGAGGTTATTCAGTATTCAGTATTCAGTTTTTTTCGCGATAGTTACCTTTTATATGGTTACAAATTGTAAGTAATTATTTTATATTATATATATATTATTATATATATAATATACTATCTATACAGAGAGTGGCAACAACAGCGAAAAAAACTGAATACTGAATACTGAATACGTTCCACGTAATCGGTTATTACTTTGTAATATACTGATTTATAGCGCAAAACATAGTTTTCTACACCGCAAAACATAGAGATGCGTCCCATGAAACATAGAGTTATTTCTCTTTACTAAGTTTCAAATCGTAAGCTGCTGAAAATCGCTCCTTATCACATGCCTAAATTTGTTAGATACCAGAAATCTTCGTATCTTTGCACCGGCAATCGAAAGAACAGTCTTTTGTGTCTCGCTCGAGTCTTCTATTAAGACCAACACGGGTTATAAATGATGGCAGACGCCGGTCATCAATGAAGACCCCGAAAACGGCAGAAACGGGGCGTTCTGGGGAATTTGAACCAACTAGGTTAGTGTCATACCGACACACAACAAAAAAAGCCCCCGATGCAGAAAAGCACCGGGAGCCTTCGTAAGCAAATTATTATTATCTTAAAAAGATCAACTGAATATGCAGCACATCACAGTATACACCATGACACACCGACAGAAAGGCTTAAATGAGGTTCATGCCCGCTTCCTCAGCCTCCTTGCGCATCTCCTCAGGCCAGATGCTAGCCTGGATCTCACCAATGTGAGCCTTATGAAGCAATACCATGCACAGACGGCTCTGACCGATACCGCCACCAATGCTCAGAGGCAACTTGTCGTTCAGGAGCTGCTGATGGAAGTAAAGCTTTTCTCTATCCTCCTTGCCCTCCAGCTTAAGCTGACGCAGCAGACTCTCCTTGTCGACACGGATACCCATAGAACTGAGCTCGAAACTGCGACCCAGAACAGGATACCAGATGAGGATATCACCATTCAGTCCCATCTTGCCGTTCTCAGCCACGGTGCTCCAGTCATCATAGTCAGGAGCTCGGCCATCATGCTTCTTGCCATCGCTCAACTTGCCTCCGATGCCCTCTACAAATACAGCGCCATACTTCTTGCAGATTTCATCCTCACGCTCCTTAGGAGAAAGGTCTGGATACATATCGAGCAAATCCTGCGCATGAATAAAATGAATATCCTTAGGCAGGAAAGGCTTCAGCTGAGGATAATGCTCGCAAGCCAGGAACTCGGTACGCAAGATGGCACCATAGATGCGGCGCACGATATTCTCGAGGAAGGCGATGGTACGGTCTTCCTTGGTAATCACAGCCTCCCAGTCCCACTGGTCAACATAGAGCGAATGAAGATTATCCAGCTCCTCGTCAGCACGGATGGCGTTCATATCTGTATATACGCCATAAGCAGGCTCAATCTCATACTCGGCAAGCGTCAGTCGCTTCCACTTGGCAAGAGAATGAACCACCTCAGCCTCGGCTTCGCCCAAATCCTTGATAGGGAAACTTACAGGGCGCTCTACGCCGTTCAGGTCATCATTGATACCAAGACCCTTCAATACGAAGAGCGGAGCGGTAACGCGACGCAGACGGAGCTCGGTGCTCAGGTTTTGCTGGAAGAATTCTTTTATCATTTTAATACCCATTTCGGTCTGGCGCATATCCAGCAGCGCCTTGTACCCTTCAGGTTTTATCAAATTGCTCATTTTTATTTCATATTTAGTATTTGCGCTGCAAAGGTACAAAATAATAATTAATCTGCAAGCATTTTTCCGTATTTTTTCGCAAAATGATAGCATTTTTAAGTTTTTTAGTAGCATTTTGTAGAACAATTTGCAAATACACATTATATATATGAAAAAATCTGCCCCAAATATTTGGTTATTTCAAATAAAAGCAGTAATTTTGCAGTCGACTTCTCGTTTCGATGTCATACAACCGGAGAAACGGGCGGCAGAAAAGAGGGTCTCGTAGCTTAGCTGAATAGAGCGTCAGATTCCGGTTCTGAAGGTCGTGGGTTTGAATCCCACCGAGATCACCCGAAACAACAGAAATGATTAATAATTGAAAACATGGATTTAGTAGAACGATTTATAAACTATACGAAATTCGACACACAGTCGAGCGAAGAATCGACCAGCGTGCCTAGTACGGCAAAACAGCTCGAATTTGCCAAGTACCTGAAGAAGGAACTTGAGGACGAAGGACTGAGCGATGTCGAAATGGATGACATGGGCTATATCTATGCCACTCTGAAGAGCAATACCAAGAAAAAGACTCCTACCATCGGATTTATTTCACACATGGATACATCGCCTGATGCCAGCGGAAAGGATGTAAAGGCGCGCGTCATCAAGAACTATGACGGCAACGACATCGAGCTGAGCCCGGGCATCATCTCAAGCGTTGAGACTTTCCCAGAGCTGAAGGCTCACAAGGGAGAGGATATCATCGTGACAGACGGTACTACCCTGCTGGGGGCTGACGACAAGGCGGGCATCGCTGAAATCGTACAGGCTATGTGCTATCTGCGCGACCACGATGAAATCAAGCACGGAGATATCCGCGTAGGTTTCAATCCTGACGAGGAAATCGGTATGGGTGCGCATCATTTCGACGTAGAGAAGTTTGGCTGCGACTGGGCTTACACCGTAGATGGCGGCGACCTGGGCGACCTGGAATACGAGAACTTCAATGCTGCCGGAGCCAAGATCGTCATCAAGGGCGTGAGCGTTCATACAGGCTATGCCAAGGGAAAGATGGTGAATGCAAGCCGACTGGCTGTGGAATTCCAGAACATGATTCCTGAGAACGAGACTCCTGAGCAGACTGAAGGCTACCAGGGTTTCTACCACCTCATCGGTATCGAGAGCCGCTGCGAGGAGGCAAAACTCAGCTACATCATCCGAGATCACGACCGCAACAGGTTTGAAAACCGCAAGGATTTCATCGAGGACTGCGTGAACAAGATGAACGAGAAGTATGGCGACGGAACCGTAAAGGCGGTTATCTACGACCAGTACTATAATATGAAGGAGAAGATTGATCCTAACATGCACGTCATCGACATCGTGCTCAGAGCGATGCAGGAGAGCGGCGTTCCACCTCGTGTAGAGCCTATCCGCGGCGGTACCGACGGAGCCCAGCTGAGCTTCAAGGGTCTGCCTTGTCCTAACATCTTCGCCGGCGGTGTCAACTTCCACGGCCCTCACGAGTTTGTGAGCATCCAGGTAATGGAGAAGGTAGTAAAGACCATCGTGAAGATAGCGGAAATCACAGAAGAATTTAACGACTAATACAGATATGGGGAATTTAGACACATCTAAATTCCCCTTTTTCATAAACAGAAAAATATGGCTGAAATTCCATTTTTAGTAAAAGACCTCGCCCTTATCCTGATGGTAGCAGGCATCGTAACCCTCATCTTCAAAAGGCTCAAGCAGCCGCTGGTGCTGGGATACATCATGGCGGGATTCCTGGTTTCGCCACACATGTCCTACACCATGTCGGTAGTCGACGAGACGGATATCCAGACCTGGGCCGACATCGGTGTCATCTTCACCCTCTTCTCGCTCGGTCTCGACTTCTCGTTCAAGAAAATCGTGAAGATGGGTGCCTCTCCCATCATCGCCACCGTGGTCATCGTGTTCTGCATGATGATGCTGGGCATCAGCGTAGGCCACAGTTTCGGCTGGGGAAGGATGGACTGCATCTTCCTGGGCGGTATGCTCGCCATGAGCTCCACCACTATTATATATAAGGCATTCGATGATATGCGGCTGCGCACCCAGAAGTTTGCCTCGATGGTGATGAGCGTACTGATACTGGAAGACATCCTGGCTATCGTGATGATGGTGATGCTGTCGGCGATAGCGAGCGGAAGCAGTCCCGACGGCGGGCAGATGCTTGCCTCTATCGTGAAGATAGGCTTCTTCCTGGGCGTATGGTTTATCGTGGGCATCTTCGCCATTCCGTGGTTCCTGCGTTCGGTAAGGAAACTCATCAATGCCGAAACCCTGCTCATCGTTTCGCTGGGTCTGTGCTGCGGCATGGCGGTACTGAGCACCAAGGTGGGGTTCAGCAGCGCCTTTGGAGCCTTCGTCATGGGCAGCATACTGGCAGAAACCATTGAGGCAGAGAAAATTATCAAACTCGTAGAACCGGTAAAGAATCTCTTCGGAGCCATCTTCTTCGTATCGGTAGGTATGCTGGTAGACCCGAAGATTCTGGTAGAATATGCCGTTCCTATCCTCGCCCTGGTGGGCACAATACTGGTAGGTCAGGCGATATTCGGCACCTTCGGCTTCATGCTCGGAGGCGAGTCGCTAAAGTCGGCGATGCGCTGCGGTTTCTCGATGGCTCAGATTGGTGAATTCTCTTTCATCATCGCCTCGCTGGGTCTGTCGCTCGGCGTCATCAGCAAGTTCCTCTATCCGGTAGTGGTAGCAGTGAGCGTCATCACCACCTTCCTTACACCTTATATGATTCGTCTTGCCACACCTACCTATCAGGTGATGGAGAAACATCTGCCCGACAAGCTCATCCATATTCTGAACCATTTCGCGATGAGTCATCCCCAAACGCAGCAGCAGAGCAAGTGGAAATCGCTGATCCGCCAGATGCTGGTCAACACCACCGCCTACTCTATCCTCTCGGCAGCCGTCATCGCCCTGATGTTCACCTTCGTGCTGCCACTGATGCGCAATCTGCTGCCAGGCTGGCATCTCCACTGGTATGCCAATGCCATCACCGGTCTGCTCACCGTCCTGTTCATCTCGCCGTTCCTGCGCGCCATCGTGATGAAGAAGAACCACAGTGCCGAGTGGAAACGCCTCTGGGTGGAGAGCAGCATCAACCGCGTGCCGCTGCTCTTTACGGTGTTCGTGCGCTTCATGATAGCACTGGCTTTCATCTTCTATATCATCAATTTCCTCTCGCGCTTTACCAATGCACTGATTGTCTGCATCGGTGCAGCAGTAGTGATGCTGATGATAACCTCCCGCCGCATCAAGAAGCGTAGCATCGTGATGGAGCGCGTCTTCGTCCACAACCTGCGTTCGCGCGATATTGCGGCTCAGGTGAACGGCGAAAAACGGCCGCTCTACGAGGGTAGACTGCTGGATCGGGATATCCACATCAGCGAATTTGAAGTACCAGAGGACAGCAGTTGGACGGGCAAATCGCTGCGAGAACTGCATCTGCGCCAGCGTTTCGGGGTTGACATGAGCAGCATTCACCGCGGTTCCCACCGCCTGAACATCCCGAACGGCGACATGATCATCTTCCCGGGCGACAAGCTGCAGGTAATCGGAAACGACGACCAGCTGCAGAAATTCAACACCGCCCTGCAGAGCGACCTGCTGCCTGAGGAGGCAGAAATAGAAAAGCGCGAGATGAAGCTCAGTCAGCTCATCATCTCTTCTTCCAGCGAATTCCTGGGCAAGACGCTCATCGAAAGCGGTATCAGAGACCGGTACAACTGCATGGTTGTAGGACTGGAAGAAGGTCGTGAGAATCTGACGCACGTATCCCCTACCCGAGTCTTCAAGAAGGGAGACATCATCTGGATAGTGGGAGAAGAAGCAGATTTGAAGAGAATCAAGAATTAAATAAAAGAACTTTCGTAAGTAAGCTTCTGCCCTTTCAGGGCGTGCCGGGAACAACCAGATTACTTCACGGTGATATGGAAGCAGCCCTGGTTCACCTCATATTTGATATAGCAACGGTTCTTGTTGCGGAAATCGCGGAGCACCTCGGAGAACACCCATTTCAGGGTATCATTCTGCACCTGTCGGCGAGGCTGTTCACGGGTCTGAATCTGCTTGTAGCGGTTGTAGCAGATATCGAAGGTAGTACCATAAAGATGGCACGAATTCTCGGTAGCATTGCCGTTTCGGGTACGCAGTTTCGCCACATCATCCTTGGTGCGCAGAATGCTCGTCACGATAATCTTATGCAGCGGAATGCCCTTGATCTGCAGCGAATCAAAATAGGCACGGCCGATATCCTGGAGCAGCACAGAGGCGCGAGGCACCAGGTAAGGAATACTGTTGTTCAGCTTGTCGACATAAAAGAAAGGATTGCTGCCCACATACACCAACTTGCCCTTGCTGTTCTCCGCCTCCAGACGGTTCTGTACCGGTTTCACGCCGTGCTTAGTAGCCGCCAGAATCTGCACATCCTGCTGGTCGGGGAAAGTATTGCCGAAATGAGGCACCGAGAAGATGCGATGCTTCACCTCCTTGCCATCCTTGTCGAAGAAGATAGAAGGCTTACCGCTCTGTGCCGTATCAGGCATAACAGAGAGTTCATCCTTCTTCAGGTCCTCAGCCACATTTCCATCAGCACCAGCGGGAGCATCAGAAATCTCAGCAGAAGAAGCATCAGAAGCTACCGAATCCTTCGCTGTCACGAGCGTAGAATCAGCCGCACCAGCAGCCGCAACCTTCGGTTTTGCTACTCCCGGAAAGATGACTCTCACCAGCGCCAGAAGCAAAACCACAATACCAAAACCCTGTAAATATCTGTTCTTACTAACCTTCATAATTATCTTATTTTCACGAAATAATATTCTATATTCTTCAGGCAAAACGGGAACCGCATCGCCAAATTTAGCTGCAAAGGTAACAAAATCTCTCGAAAAAATAGCTTTTTTAATATTTAAAGAATGTTTTATTCGCCGAAATTTGCTCATTTCATGGAAAAGTAGTAATTTTGCAGCGTTATATAACAAAATATTGAATAGGATAGTTTAAACTTTATAGAATTAAGACATTTTGATAGAGAAACATATTGTACTCGAAGATATCGATCCAGTGATGTTCTACGGTGTGAACAACGCCCACCTGCAGATGATTAAATCGCTGTATCCTAAGTTGCGTATCGTAGCACGCGACAACGTGATTCGTGTGCTCGGCGACGAAGAGGAAATGGCAAAGGTGGAAGAGGATATTGAGCAGATGCGCAAGCACTTGCTTAAATACAACATGCTCAATGATGAAGACATCCTGGACATCGTGAAAGGAAAACAGACCAAGGCGGACAGCGTGAAAGGCGTACTGGTATACAGCATCAGCGGCCGACCTATCAAGAGCCGCAGCGAAAACCAGCAGCAGCTGATAGATGCTTACGAGAAGAATGACATGGTATTTGCCGTGGGACCAGCCGGTACCGGCAAGACCTATCTCAGCATCGCCCTTGCCGTAAAGGCCCTCAAGGAGAAAGCCATCAAGAAAATTATCCTCTCACGACCAGCCGTAGAAGCCGGCGAAAAACTCGGTTTCCTGCCTGGCGATATGAAAGACAAAATTGACCCATACCTCCAGCCGCTCTACGATGCGCTGGAAGACATGATACCTGCCGTAAAGCTGCAGGATATGATGGAAAAGCACATTATCCAGATTGCTCCGCTCGCCTTTATGCGCGGACGCACACTCAGCGATGCCGTCGTCATCCTCGACGAGGCGCAGAACACAACCTCCCAACAGATTCGCATGTTCCTAACCCGTATGGGCATGAACACAAAGATGATTATCACCGGCGACCTGACACAGATTGACCTGCCACGCGAACAGCGAAGCGGACTGAAGGAGGCGCTCAAGATTCTGGACGGCGTGGAAGGCATCGGAGTGGTGAAGCTGGGACAGAAGGATATCGTGCGCCACAAACTCGTAACCCGCATCGTCAACGCTTACGACAAGTATGACAAGGAGAGAGCGGAAGCACGGGAAGCTCAGAAAGCAGAAAAAGATAATTCAAAATAATCAGAATGAAGAATGAACTGAATGATTCTTAAAAAATAGATTTCATCAAGAATGCAGATCATAAATAAAGCATATCATAAAGTTCAAAGTTCAAAATTCAAAGTTCAAAGTAAAATGAAAGCATTAACAAAGACAGATTTCCATTTTGATGGACAGAAGAGTGTTTACCACGGTAAAGTACGTGATGTGTATGACATTAACGACGACCTCCTCGTGATGGTCGCTACCGACAGAATCTCAGCGTTCGACGTTGTTCTGCCTAAGGGTATCCCTTTCAAAGGACAGGTGCTCAATCAGATTGCAGCTAAGTTCCTGGACACAACTACAGACATCTGTCCAAACTGGAAGTTGGCTACTCCAGACCCAATGGTTACCGTAGGTTTGAAGTGCGAAGGTTTCCGCGTGGAGATGATCATCCGTTCTATCCTCACCGGTAGTGCATGGCGCGAGTATCAGAAGGGCTGCCGCGAGATCTGCGGTGTGAAGTTGCCAGACGGTATGCGCGAGAACCAGCGTTTCCCAGAGCCTATCATCACCCCTACTACAAAGGCCGATGAGGGTCACGACATGAATATCTCTAAGGAAGAAATTATCGCCCAGGGTATTGTTAGTGCAGAGGATTACGCTGTGATGGAGGACTACACACGCCGCATCTTCGCCCGTGGTCAGGAAATCGCTGCCAAGCAGGGCTTGATCCTCGTAGATACCAAGTACGAGTTCGGCAAGCGCGACGGCAAGGTTTATCTCATCGATGAGATCCACACTCCAGACTCTAGCCGCTACTTCTATGCAGATGGTTACGAGGAGAAGTTTGAGAAGGGTGAACCACAGCGCCAGCTCTCTAAGGAGTTCGTTCGCCAGTGGCTCATCGAGCACAACTTCATGAACGAGCCAGGCCAGACCATGCCAGAGATTACCGACGAGTATGCAGAGAGCGTATCCGACCGCTACATCGAACTCTACGAGCACATTACCGGCGAGAAGTTTGACAAGGCTGCTGAGGAAGGCGACATCGCTGCCCGCATCGAGAAGAACGTAAGCGAGTGGCTTGCTGCACACAAGTAAACTATATATAAATGTATAAGCAAGAACAGATAAAGCCCTACGAGGGCACAGGAGACAAGGGCAAGCTGGTAGAGGAGATGTTCGACAACATCGCCCCTACCTACGATACCCTGAACCACCGTCTCTCGTGGGATATCGATAAGGGATGGCGCAAGAAGGCAATCAGGCGTCTTGCGCCCTTCTCTCCTAAAAAGATGCTCGACATCGCTACCGGTACCGGCGATTTCGCCATCCTAGCCGCACAGATGCTACATCCCGACCAGCTGATCGGAGCAGACATCTCGGAAGGCATGATGGAGATAGGCAGACAGAAGGTAAAGCAGCTGGGACTGGAAAACACCATCTCCTTTGCCAAGGAAGACTGCCTTAACCTCTCGTTCCAGGACGAGAGCTTCGACGCTGTAACCGCAGCCTTCGGTATCAGGAACTTCCAGAACCTGGATCAGGGACTGAAGGAAATGTGCCGGGTACTGAAAAAAGGCGGACATCTCTGCATCGTAGAGCTCACCACGCCGGTCAGTTTCCCGATGAAGCAGCTGTTCAGCATCTACAGCAACACTGTCTTGCCGATGTATGGCAAACTCATCAGCAAAGACCAGAGCGCCTACAGTTATCTCAACAAGACCATCGAGGCATTCCCTCAGGGCGAGGTCATGATGGAGGTGTTCAAAAAGGCAGGATTCGCAAAGGCAGAGTTCAAGCGACTCACCTTCGGCATCTGCACACTCTATTTCGCAACCAAATAAAACAAAAATATTATGGATAAGTATGGACTCATAGGTTACCCTCTGGGGCATTCGTTCTCAAAAAACTATTTCAACGAAAAGTTTGAGAACGAGGGCATCGATGCCCAATACATCAACTTCGAGATACCTTCTATCGAAAATCTTACCGAGATTCTCGACTCAAATCCAGAACTAAAGGGTCTCAATGTCACCATTCCTTACAAGGAGAAAGTGATCAGCTATCTCGACGTGGTAAGCCCTGAGGCGAATGCTATCGGAGCCGTCAACGTGATCAAGGTGGAGCACAGAGGCGAAGATGTTTATCTGAAAGGATATAACAGCGATGTAATCGGTTTTACCAAGAGCATCGAACCTTATATCGAGCCTTATCACAAGAAGGCTCTCATCCTGGGTACAGGCGGAGCTTCAAAGGCTATCAACTTCGGTCTGAAATCGCTCGGACTGGAAACAGCCTTCGTGAGTCGATACGAGCGTCCGGGTACTATCCAGTACGAAAAAATCACCCCTGAGGTTATCAAGGAGTATAACGTCATCGTAAACTGTACCCCAGTGGGCATGTACCCACACGTAGACGAGTGTCCTGCGCTGCCTTACGAGGCAATGGACAGCCACACCCTGCTCTACGACCTCATCTACAATCCCGACGAAACCCTCTTCATGAAGAAGGGCAAAGAACATGGAGCCACAGTAAAGAATGGCTTGGAAATGCTCTTGTTGCAAGCCTTTGCATCATGGGATTTCTGGCACCAGGAAAAATAAGCATATCATAAAGTTCAAAGAACAAAATTCAAAGTAAGAATATGAGTAACAATAGATATATGATGCGCGGTGTTAGCGCAGCAAAGGAAGATGTTCACAACGCTATCAAGAACATCGACAAGGGTATCTTCCCACAGGCTTTCTGCAAGATCATACCTGATATCTTGGGCGGCGACCCAGAGTATTGTAACATTATGCATGCCGACGGTGCAGGTACCAAGTCGAGCTTGGCCTACATGTACTGGAAGGAGACGGGCGACCTCTCTGTATGGAAAGGTATCGCTCAAGATGCTATCGTGATGAATACCGACGACCTGCTCTGCGTAGGCGCCGTAGACAACATCCTCGTAAGCTCTACCATCGGCCGCAACAAGATGCTCATCCCAGGCGAGGTAATCTCAGCTATCATCAACGGTACTGACGACCTGCTCCACGAGATGCGTGAGATGGGTATCGGCATCTATCCTACCGGCGGTGAGACTGCTGACGTAGGCGACCTGGTTCGTACCATCATCGTTGACTCTACCGTTACCTGCCGCATGAAGCGCAGCGACGTCATCAACAATGCCAACATCCGTCCAGGCGATGTCATCGTAGGTCTTTCTTCTACAGGTCAGGCTACTTACGAGAAGAAGTACAACGGCGGTATGGGCAGCAACGGTTTGACTTCTGCCCGCCACGATGTATTCGCCAAGTATCTCGCAGAGAACTATCCTGAGAGCTACGACCACGCCGTGCCAGACGAGTTGGTTTACAGCGGTAAGTATAAGTTGACTGATGAGGTAGAGGGTTCACCTATCAATGCCGGAGAACTGGTACTCTCTCCTACCCGTACCTACGCTCCTGTCATCAAGAAGCTTCTCGATGAGCTCCGCCCAGAGGTTCACGGTATGGTTCACTGCACCGGTGGTGCCCAGACCAAGGTTCTTCACTTCGTAGGCGAGAACTGCAAGGTAGTGAAGGACAACATGTTCCCAGTACCTCCACTCTTCAAGGCGATCCACGACTGCTCAGAGACCGACTGGAAGGAAATGTATCAGGTATTCAACATGGGTCACCGCATGGAGATCTACGTACGTCCTGAGGTTGCCGAGAAGGTTATCGCCATCAGCAAGAGCTTCAACATCGATGCCCAGATTGTAGGTCACATCGAAGAAGGCAAGCGCAGCCTGACCATCAAGAGCGAATTCGGAACATTCGAATACTAAAAATAGAATTAAAATTAATGGATAATAACAACATATTACAGAAGCTAGAAGGCTTAGAGAGCCGATACGAGGAAGTAAGCACCCTCATTACCGACCCAGATGTCATCGCCGACCAGCCACGCTACGTGAAGCTCACCAAGGAATGGAAAGACCTGGGTGACATCATGGACGCACGCAAGCGATACATCAACTGTCTGAATAGCATCAAGGAGGCAAAGGACATCCTTGCCAACGAGAGCGATCCGGAAATGAAGGAGATGGCTCGCGAAGAACTCAACGAGAACGAGGCGCTGCAGCCTAAACTCGAAGAAGAAATCAAGATTGCGCTGGTACCTAAGGACCCAGAAGACGCCAAGAACGTACAGATGGAAATCCGAGGCGGTGCCGGAGGCGACGAGGCTGCCCTCTTTGCAGGCGACCTATTTAATATGTATAAGAAATTCTGCGAATCGAAGGGATGGACCGTCAGCGTGACTTCTGTTTCTGAAGGCGCAGTAGGTGGATACAAGGAAATCGACTTCGCCGTGAGCGGTACTGACGTTTACGGTACATTGAAGTACGAATCAGGTGTTCACCGTGTTCAGCGTGTGCCTGCTACTGAAACACAGGGCCGTATGCACACTTCAGCTGCTACCGTGGCCGTATTGCCAGAGGCAGACAAGTTTGAGGTGAACATCAACGAAGGAGACATCAAGTGGGATACCTTCCGAAGTTCAGGTGCCGGTGGTCAGAACGTGAACAAGGTGGAGTCTGGTGTACGTCTCCGCTACCCTTGGAAGAACCCTAACACAGGCGAGGTTGAGGAAATTCTCATTGAGTGTACCGAAACCCGTGACCAGCCAAAGAACAAGGAGCGTGCCTTGAGCCGCCTCTATACCTTCATCCACGACCGTGAGCACCAGAAGTATGTTGACGATATCGCCAGCCGCCGCAAGAGCCTCGTTTCTACCGGCGACCGCAGTGCGAAGATCCGTACCTACAACTTCCCGCAGGGCCGTGTTACCGACCACCGTATCGGTTACACCACTCACGATCTCAACGGTTTCCTGGCAGGTGATATTCAGGACATGATTGATGCCCTGACCGTAGCCGAGAACGCAGAGAAGCTGAAAGAAACAGAATTGTAAAACCCCGATTCATCGTTCCGTACTTCGGGGCGATGAATCATCATATCAATCCATTATGAACAGAAAAGAACTCGTAGAGCAGATTTTCGCCAAGAAGAGTTTCTTGTGCGTAGGTCTTGACACAGATATCAACAAGTTGCCTAAGTGCATCACCGAGAGTGAAGACATCCAGGGCGCAGAAGCCGAAATGATATTCAGATTCAACAAGGCTATCATCGACGCAACAGCCCCATACTGTGTGGCTTACAAGCCAAACCTGGCTTTCTATGAGAGCCGCGGCATCGATGGCATGATTGCCTTCGAAAACACCATCAAGTATCTCCACAGCCACTATCCAAACCACTTCATCATCGCAGATGCCAAGCGCGGCGATATCGGCAACACCAGCAAGATGTATGCCCAGACATTCTTCGAGGAGTACAATATCGACTCTGTAACCGTAGCACCTTATATGGGCGAGGATTCAGTCAAGCCATTCCTCGAGTATGACGGCAAGTGGGTTATCCTCCTGGCACTTACCAGCAACAAGGGTAGCCACGACTTCCAGCTCACCGAGGATAAGGAGGGCGAGCGCCTCTTCGAGAAGGTTCTCAAGAAGAGCCAGGAATGGGGCAACGATGAGAACATGATGTATGTAGTAGGCGCTACACAGGGCAAGATGTTCGAAGACATCCGCAAGGTGGCTCCTAACCACTTCCTCCTCGTACCGGGCGTAGGTGCACAGGGTGGTAGCCTGCAGGAAGTTTGCAAGTATGGCATCATCAAGGACTGCGGCTTGCTCGTCAACTCTTCCCGCGGCATCATCTATGCCAGCAACGGCGATGACTTTGCTGAGGTAGCAGGTCAGAAAGCTAAGGAGTTGCAGGCTGAAATGGCAGCAGAACTTGCTAAGTTATAAAAACTCAATTTAGGCGCAAAGTATCTTAAAAAAGAGGCTTTGCGCCTAAAAAATACCCTTTTATGGGGCGAAAAAGCAAAATATTACAAAATAAAGTCGAGAATCTAAATCTTTTTTGCTATTTTTGCAAACAAATTGCGGTTACCTAAAGGTAATGATGCCTTGGGAACCTAAATAAAACAAACTAGAAGTCAGATAAATTATGGAATTTACCGCTCAACAAATAGCCCAGTTCGTTCAGGGCCGTGTGGAAGGTGATGAGAACGCAACAGTCAACACCTTCGCAAAAATCGAAGAAGGTAAGGAAGGCGCTATCTCGTTCCTTTCTAACCCTAAATACACTCATTATGTTTACGAAACCAAGTCAAGCATCGTACTCATTGATGAGAACGTAGAATTGGAACACCCTGTCAGCACAACCCTCATCCGTGTGAAGAATGCATACGAGTGTGTGGCTAAGCTCCTGCAGATGTACGAATCCATGAAGCCTAAGAAGACCGGCATCGATCCGCTGGCTTTCGTATCTCCAAAGGCTAAGGTGGCTGAAGGCGTATATGTAGGTGCTTTCGCATATATCAGCGATGGTGCAGAGGTAGGCGAAGGTAGCCAGATTTATCCTCATGCCTACATCGGAGAGGGTGTGAAGATTGGTAAGAATGCACTCATCTATCCGAATGTTACCGTATATCACGGCTGTAAATTAGGCAACAACGTTACGCTTCATGCAGGTTGTGTGATCGGTGCCGACGGATTCGGATTCGCTCCAGGTCCTGAAGGTTACGACAAGATTCCTCAGATTGGTATCGTTACCATCGAAGACGATGTAGAGATTGGTGCCAACACTTGTGTAGACCGTTCTACAATGGGTTCTACCTATGTTCGCAAGGGCGTAAAGCTCGACAACCTCGTACAGATTGCCCACAATACCGACATCGGCGCCAATACCGTGATGTCTTCTCAGGTAGGTGTAGCAGGCAGTACAAAGGTAGGCGAATGGTGTATGTTTGGCGGTCAGGTGGGTATTGCCGGTCACATCACTATCGGCGATAAGGTGTTCCTCGGTGCCCAGAGCGGTGTTCCGGGCAGCCTCAAGAGCGGCCAGCAGCTCATCGGAACTCCTCCTATGGAGCAGCGCGCTTACTTCAAGTCTCAGGCTATCTTCCGTCGTTTGCCTGACATGTACAAGGAACTCAACGACCTGAAGAAGCAGATTGAAGAATTAAAGAAAAACAAATAGAAATCATATAATTATGTCAAAACAGAAGACACTGAAAGGTAGTTTCTCTCTTTGCGGAAAGGGTTTGCATACAGGCTTGAGCCTCACCGTAACTTTCAATCCTGCACCAGAGAACACCGGTTATAAAATACAGCGCATCGACCTCGAAGGCGAGCCTGTTATCCAGGCTGTAGCTGAGAACGTTGTTGAAACACAGCGCGGTACCGTACTCGGTAAGGGCGATATCCGCGTTTCTACCATCGAGCATGGTATGTCAGCACTCTATGCCCTCGGCATTGACAACTGTCTCATCCAGGTAAACGGTCCTGAGTTCCCTATCCTCGACGGTTCTGCTGCTCCGTATGTAGAGAAGATCCAGAGCATAGGCATCCAGGAGCAGAATGCTGAGAAAGACTACTACATCATCCGTCATAAGATTGAGGTGAAAGATGATAATGGGTCTGTCATCACCATCCTTCCTGACGAGGACTTCAGCATCACAGCCATGTGTTCTTTCGAGAGCAAATTCATCAACAGCCAGTTTGCTACCCTCGAAAAGATGGAGACATACGCAGAGGAGATTGCATCAGCCCGTACCTTCGTTTTCGTACGCGACATCATGCCTCTGCTCCAGGCTAACCTCATTAAGGGTGGTGACCTGGACAATGCCATCGTTATCTACGAGCGCCAGGTAGAACAGGCTCAGCTCGACCAGCTCGCCGACCATCTCAAGGTGCCTCACATGGATGCCAACAAGTTGGGTTATATACAGCACCGCCCATTGCAGTGGGAGAACGAGTGTACACGTCATAAACTGCTCGACATCATCGGCGATATGGCACTCATCGGTAAGCCTATCAAGGGCCGCATCATCGCTACCCGTCCAGGCCATACCGTAAACAACAAGTTCGCCCGCCTCATGCGCAAGGAGATTCGCAAGCACGAGATTCAGGCTCCTATCTACGATCCTAACGAGGAGCCAATCATGGATAATATCCGCATCCGTCAGCTCCTGCCACACCGCTACCCTATGCAGCTGGTCGACAAGGTCATTGCTATGGGTCCTAACAGCATCGTAGGCGTAAAGAATGTAACCAGCAACGAGCCTTTCTTCACCGGTCACTTCCCTGAAGAGCCGGTTATGCCAGGCGTTCTCCAGGTAGAGGCGATGGCACAGTGTGGCGGTCTGCTCGTATTGAACCAGCTGGAAGAGCCTGAGCGCTGGAGTACTTACTTCATGAAGCTCGATGATGTGAAGTTCCGCAAGAAGGTGGTTCCGGGCGATACCCTCCTCTTCCGTGTGGAGTTGCTCGCACCTGTACGTCATGGCATCAGCTCTATGAAGGGCTACATGTTCGTAGGCGACCAGGTGGTGGCAGAGGCTACTTTCACAGCACAGATTGTTAAGAACAAGTAATAATAAAATAGAAATATGAATCAGATTAGTCCATTAGCGTTTGTTCATCCAGAGGCAAAACTCGGTGACAACAACATTATCGGTCCTTTCTGCTATATCGACAAGGACACCGTTTTGGGCGATAACAACGTATTGCAGAACAGCGTTACCATCCACGTGGGCGCTCGCATCGGCAACAATAATGAATTTTTCCCAGGTGCCAGCATCTCTACCAAGCCTCAGGACTTGAAGTTCAAGGGCGAGCAGACAACCTGCGAGGTGGGCGATAACAACAGCATCCGTGAGAACGTTACTATCTCTCGTGGTACAGCCTCTAAGGGCAAGACCGTAGTAGGCAGCAACAACCTCCTGATGGAGACTGTTCACGTGGCTCACGACTGCGTGCTCGGCAGCGGCTTGATTATCGGCAACTCTACCAAGTTTGCCGGTGAGGTGGTAGTAGACGACAACGCCATCGTCAGCGCCAACGTTCTCGTTCACCAGTTCTGCCATATCGCAGGTTACGTGATGATCCAGGGCGGTTGCCGTTTCTCTCAGGACATTCCTCCTTATATCATTGCCGGCAAGGAGCCAACCCGCTATTGCAGCATCAACCTCATCGGTTTGCGTCGCCGTGGTTTCAGCAACGAGACCATCCAGAACATCCACGAGGCTTATCGCCTGCTCTACAGCAAGGGTATCCTGAAGGAAGGTATCGAGGAAATCAAGAAGAACCTTGAGGTGACTAAGGAAATCCAGTACATCATCGACTTCGTAGAGAGTTCTCAGCGAGGCATTATCCGATAAAAGTAAAAGGGTAAAAAAGTAAAAAGGTAAAAAGAGCATCCTTGCATAGGTTTATGAAACGAGCAAGGATGCTTTTTTCTTGAATATAAAGAATGATATATGAAAACATTGATTGTGGTCTTAGGTCCTACCGGTGTAGGTAAAACGGAGCTTTGCCTTTCACTGGCAGAGCATCTCGCTATACCTATCATCAATGCCGACTCCCGCCAGATCTTCGCCGAACTCCCTATCGGAACCGCAGCCCCTACTGCCGAACAGCAGCAACGGGTGAAGCATTATTTCGTAGGAAATCACCACATCGAAGACTATTACAGCGCTGCCCAATACGAGGCTGATGTGATGAATCTCCTGCAGGAAGACATCTTCAAAAATCACGATGTGGCGCTGCTTACAGGCGGCAGCATGATGTATATCGATGCTGTATGCAAGGGAATCGACGACATCCCTACAGTTCGTGACGACATCCGCACTTGGATGAAACAGCGTCTGGAAGAGGAAGGGCTGGAGGCGCTGGTAGAAGAACTCCACAAGATGGATCCGGAGCACTGGGCGATAGTAGACAGGAAGAATCCACGCCGCGTGGTTCATGCCCTGGAAATCTGCCATCAGACCGGCAAGACTTATACTTCTTTCCGCACAGCCGAAAAGAAGCAGCGCCCTTTCCGCATCATCAAGATAGGTCTGAACCGCGACAGAGCTGAACTCTACGACCGCATCAACCAGCGTGTGTTGCTGATGATGGAGGAAGGTCTGGAGGCAGAAGCCCGCAGCGTATATCCACACAAGGGCCTCACTGCCTTGAGAACCGTGGGCTACAAGGAAATGTTTGCCTATTTCGATGGCGAGATTGATAAGGATGAAGCCATCCGCCAGATACAGTCGCATAGCCGTGAATACATGCGCAAGCAGCTCACCTGGTTTAAGCGGGATGCAGAAATTCACTGGTATCATCCCGACCAGCAGGATGAAATCATCCGATTTATTGATGAAGAGATATAGACATAATCGCCCGATAGCATATTCATTTTTGTTGTTAGAAATATAGTTGAGATTCCATAATATTACATGGAATTCTCCGGAATCAGATTTGAATTCTGGTGCTTTATAGCACATGAACTTTTCAAAATGCTCGTGTTCTTTGATGATTTTCTTCATACCTTATAAAATCAGCGTCTTGTTTGATGCAGAATTCTAAATAATTGGAGGTAAAAATGAAATAAGCTTCATGTGCTATCGAAACAGGCTTCATGTGCGATTGAAATAGGCTTCATTCGCCATTGAAGCCTATTTCATTTAGAGCAGAAGTAATCTTCCCCTGCCAAAAAGGGTATTTCTGTCAATATTTATAACCAAATTTTGCATACTGGTAAACTTGGAATCTAGCAACGAAAATAGGGAGTTTTGGACATCTCGAATTCTCTATTTTTTGTTTCTAATTAAGCGAATACCCTATAGTTGTACAACTATAAAGTTGTAGTCGTACGACTATATAGGCTATAGTCGTACAACTGTAGAGTTATAGTTGTACAACTATAGGGGTTATAGTCGTACAACTATAGAATTTCTATTTTAGCGCTATTAGCCAATAAATCCATAATCCATTGATTATTAGTATATTACCATTTTCTTCCATATTTTCAATATTCACAAAGAAATAAGAATCGTTTGAAAATACGAGAATCTCAACAAGGGAAATGTATAAAAAATAAAACGACCCGCACATTTGAGCATCGTCGAGAGGCTTGGCGGGTACTGGTGCTGCAAAGGTACGAAGATTCTTCGAAACCAGCAATTTTTTGGGGAGAAATTTTAATTTCGCATGCAAAAAAGTATAAAGCATTTACAAATTAAGCTACTCCGCCCCCATGCGGTAATTCTTTGGCGATAATCCGGTATGCTTCTTGAAGAAGGTGCCGAAGGATGAGGCATTCGGCACAGTCCATTCGTTGAGACTTTGGTATCACTGAAAGATGAAGAAGGAGAAGAATAAAAGTATTATATGAGTATTTTATAAGGGTTTTTAAGACCCTTATAAAATATCGAGTTATAAGATATCGAGAAGTTCCTCGAATCTTGAAATACGACGGAGCTTGGGATGTTCAAATTCCTCTGTCTTTTCATGCGCCCATGTGGTATGAAAAGGGATATGGACAGCCGAAGCTCCGATTTTTAATGCCGGAGCAATATCACTCTTGAAACTGTTACCCACCATCACCAGCTCGTCGGGAGTTACATCCAGTTCCCTGCAGAGACGATGAT
>JAJXAL010000084.1:0-18018 GCA_021628325.1 Segatella copri
GGCTCTTCGGTGTGGAGTATTTCATGCACGACAAGAGTTTCAAGAACACCTTGACACTCCAGGCACTCTACAAGACTATCCGCAAGACCGACCAGAACGTACCAATGCAGTTTACTGCTGTTTGGGGATGCAAAGACATCTTTGGATTAAAGGGATTGAACTTTAGCGGCTTCGCAGATTTCTGGTGGGAGGACCACAGTTCTTTCAAGGATAAGGATGGCAACCTGAAGCTCGACAAGGATGGCAACATCGATTACAAAGCTGAGCACACCGTCTTCACTACTGAGCCACAGCTCTGGTACAATGTAGGCCAGCACTTCGGCTGCGAGAACCTGAGCGTAGGTAGCGAGGTAGAAATCAGCCACAACTTCGGCAGCAATGCCGGCTGGATGGTTCGCCCTTGCCTCGGTGTTAAGTGGGACTTCTAATTACGAATTTCTTAGCTGCGGAAAATTTTCAAAAATTCATTTTAAAAATTTTCCGCACTAATTCTTAACCACTTTATTTTCTGTTTTTCAACAACTCACGTTACTTTCTTACTGTCAATCCGCCATCAGAAATTCCTCCAATTCCGCCTTTTTTCTTATTGTACTGACGGGTTACGCCACTCAAGTTTACTCCTCCAACACCTTCAGAAGTAGCATTAACACTCTGGCAGTCAACCTTGGCTTTCACACTGCCCACGCCCTCGTTCTTGATAATCAGGTTGCCGCCCTTAAACATATCCAAGTTAACAGAGCCTACGCCCTCGTTATCCAGTTTCAGGCTTCCCATCTCAATCTTAGAGATTTTCACAGAGCCTACGCCTTCGTTATCAATACTCATATCGTCTCCAGCCACATCATCGATATTCACCGAGCCTACACCTTCGTTGGTTATCTCCAGTTTATTGGCTAGAATCTTCCCTATCTTGACTGTACCTACACCCTCGTTATCGATTTCCAGTCTGTCGCTATTAATCGTCTTGGCATGAAAAGAGCCCACACCTTCTCTCGTAATCTTCACCAGGTCAGGACTTGTGATATAAATCTTCAGTCTCTTATTATCATTGTTATAAGAAGAAGGCACGTTCAGTCTTCCGTTCAATCCTATCTTCACTTCTCCATCGCGGTATACCACCTTGAGTTTATCCTTCAGTTTCTTCACAAACTCCTGATCCTTGATGGCAGAGTAATCCATCTTCACGCTGCATTCATTGCCGTCGTTCTGAGTATAATAAACATCGGCAATCACATCCACATCGATCGCCTTGAAAGGTTTCTCGGTCAAATCATCCTGCGTAAAGTTGAGATTCCCCCTCATTTCACTGGCAGAAGATCCCATACTGCAAGAACTCAAGCCCATTGGGGCAAAGAACAAGGCGGCAGTTACCGCCAAAATACCAAATTTCTTCATATTCATTTCTAATTTTATGTTTCTAAATACATGATAAACCGAATACTATTCTGTTTCGGAAATCTGATGGTTAGACGTAAGAAGATGCCGAAAGGTTGCAGGAAAAAAGAAAAAAATGCAGAAAAAAAGTGAAATAGCCTACTGTTCTCACTGGAATAGCCTCCTGTTCATACTGAAACAGCCTTCGTTAGTCACTGAAATAGTATCCGTTAGTCTCTGAAATAATATTCGTTGGCTATTGAAGTAAGCCTCACTCCAATTCCAAACAAGCAACACGCCATAACAATAAGGTTTTCAAGGAAAAGGCGCAAATCCAACAAAGCGTTCCTACAGAATGATTTTTCTCTATCCCCCAATGCAAAAAACTGCCTAAAAATTTGGAAGTTACAAAATTTCAGCGTATCTTTGCAGAAGATTGTACGGCGCTCGGCAATTCGAAAGCAAGTTTTCATTGCACTCACTGGCATAATCTTTGCAAAAGTATTAATTTAAATGAATCGCGTATGAAACAGGTAGAAGAAAGATACATCAGCTTGCTGACCGATTTCGGTTTCAAGCGAATTTTTGGAACAGCAATGAACAAGGATTTGCTCATTTGCTTCCTCAACAGCTTGTTTAATGGCAGACAGGTTGTTAAGGACGTGAAGTATCTGAATCCAGAGCACGTCGGAGATGTCTATACCGACCGCAGAGCCATCTTTGATGTATATTGCGAGGGCGAAAACGGCGAGAAGTTCATCGTAGAAATGCAGAATGCGTACCAGACGTATTTCAAGGATCGCGCCCTTTTCTACTCAACCTTCCCTATCCGCGAACAGGCACCTAAGGGGAATGAATGGGATTTCAAACTCAATCATATCTACACCGTTGCCCTGCTCAACTTCAACATGAACGAGGATGCGTTCGACAAGGAGAAGATTCGACATCATGTGCAGTTGTGCGACATAGCTACCCATAAAGTATTTTACGACAAACTAGAATATATCTATGTAGAGATTTCCAAGTTCAATAAAACCCTGGAAGAACTGGATACTCTATACGAGAAGTGGCTCTATGCTCTAAAAAACCTCTATAAGCTTACCCAGCGCCCTAAAGAGCTGTGCGATAAAGTCTTCGACCGCCTCTTCGAGGAAGCCGAGATAGCCAAATTTACTCCGCAGGAAATGAGGGAGTACGAAACCAGCAAGATGGCATATCGCGACATCAAGAATTCCGTTGACACCGCCAAGCGTGAAGGTATAGCCGAAGGCATGGAAAAAAGAAGTCTTGAGATTGCCAGAAAGTTGCTGGCTAAGGGTATAGATGAAGAGACCGTGAAGGATACGACTGGGCTGTCGGCGGAACAGATACTACAGTTAAAAGCTGAAATATAGATCACTTATTTGCTGAGCAGAAAATAACAGCAATAACATATCCTAGGTTTTAAAAGATTAGAATTATGATTTCAGAAAAAGAACTAAATAGCTATCGCTTGACAAGCATGGAAGAGCCAACAGATGAAATGCTGGCTCAGATTATGCATGAGGCAGCCGAAATATACAACAGAGAAAACGAAGAAGCTTACAGAAGTTATTTTGCCAATATGCAAAAACTGGCTAAAGAACAACGACAAAAATTCAATTTGAACTAATGGAGGCAAAAAAACACAAACCCGTTTTAATTGTCATTGCAGGACCTAATGGTTCTGGGAAGACAACAATAACCAGTCGTGTATTACACCACGAATGGCTAGAAGATTCTATTTATATCAACCCAGACAATATTGCACAAAATATGTTTGGCGATTGGAACAATCAAGATGCAGTATTAAAAGCAGCCCAATACTGCCAGGCTCAAAGAGAAGAATGCCTCAACAATAAACATAGTATGATTTTCGAAACAGTAATGTCCACTGCCGAGAAAATTGACTTTATCAAAAGAGCTAAAGAAGCAGGATTTTTTATTCGTCTCTTTTTTGTAGGAACTTCCTCGCCAACAATAAATGCTTCAAGAATTGCTACTAGAGTAATGAAAGGTGGACACGATGTACCGATTACAAAGATTATTTCAAGATATGCCAAATCCATCATCAATTGCGAAATAGCATCCCAATACGCCGACCGTACATACGTATATGACAACTCAATTGACGGTGTAGAAGCTCAACTTCTTTTCAGAATGACAGAAGGTAAAATATTTAAGCAATACGTGAAGGAGATTCCGGAATGGGCTATAGGCATTGCCAACAAAGAAGAATAGACTAGAAAGGTTTCTCGCTCAAATCATCCTGCGTAAAGTTGAGATTTTCATATCTAATTTTATGTTTCTAAATACATGATAAACCGAATACCGTTCTGTTTCGGAAATCTTTGTTTTTCTGGTTTACTGAACGACCGTAGAGAATGATAACTTCTTTAACTTTTCTTAATTTTCCCACATACGAAAGTTCAATCTAATATGCGAAACTTCAAGTTTTCTCCGTTAATATTTGTTTAAATCCCAGTCCTTTTTCGGTATCGTTAACTTCTTTTATCTGATAATTGTTTAACACAACATAAGACGGGATTTCCTACCCCACTCGATTTTTCAAAGATTTAAGCGGTAAGAAAAGAGGAAAAAGTGGACCCCTAAAAAAAGACACCCATTTCGGAACCAAAAATAAACGCTTAAAATATGTAAAAACGGGCTGAATTCTTAAAATATGTTTATAAAAAGCGAAAAACACCCTTCACCACCCTTCACCCGTAACTATTTGACACACAAAACCTTAAATAAAAAGGTGAAGGGTGAAGGTTTGAAAACTCTTTTTTATATATACGCGCGGCAAGGGAAAAAATCCGTTTTTTCATTTTTCTGACTTTCCGGTTTTTCCAAAAATCCTAAAAAAAGAATATAATATAAGATTTAAAATATACCCTTCACCCTTCACCTCGACACCACAACACATATCCATCATCGTATTCCCAACATTTGTTTTCCTGGTTTATTCTTCGGAAATATCACACTATCTTTCGGAGATATTTTCATATTCTTCGGAGATATTCTGCTATCTTTCGGAGATATTCTCATATTCTTCGGAGATATTTTGCTATCTTTCGGAGTAATTTTCGTGTTATTGATTTCAGAGATAGTTATCATTCGACAAGTGGAAGAGCCAATTCGTTACCGCCCACCCCAAGCTAACCTCGTGACCATCAGAGCGAAAAATAACGGATTAACTTTATTTAACAAAAAAAACAACTGATTATGAAAAAATTACATTAAATTTGCAGCCGTCTAACAGCTCCACTCCACTTGTAAGTGTATGCAAGATGATGATAGTCAAACTACCAAAACGATAGTCGAACTACCAAAAAAACCAACGAGCTGAAGGACAAGAATATAAGTAAATGGTATTAATCAGAAACTGAAAGTACAATTTAAACTTAAATAGATATGAAAGTATTCAATTCTAAGCTTGCTGCCATCGGTTTGGCGGCATTCGTATTCGCATCATGTAGCGACAGTAATAGCAATCCTACAGATGGTTCAAAGATCAACGTAGTTGACCGCACTACAATTACGCTTGCATCACAGAATGTAGATAACAGCCGTGTTGTAAACTACAAGAACACAACAGCTAAGGCAAGAAAGTTCTTCCTTAACACAAGAGTAGAAGACAGCTCTATTTTTCCTGTTTTCAAAGATGCTCCTGAAGAGGAAAACGCAAAGCAGCTCAACAACGCAGCTGACCTTACAAACAAGAACTATGCAATTACCAGCAATAAGAGCCTTAACTTCGCTGGTAAGACTATCGAGGGTGCTACTATCTTTGTACACGGAGGCTCTACTTTCGAGTACGATAATACAACAAAGATGACCAACACTACCATCGTATTGCAGAGTAGCGCTACATTGAAATATACCGGCAATGGCGAAATGATAGCTAAAGGCAACACCGTATTCTGCACAGATGCCAAGAACAAGTTTGTTGCTACTGGTGACATCAACATCAATGGTGAACTTTACGCTAATTTTAAAGGCACTTCAAGCCAGGGCAAGGATTTGACAACAGGTCTTGGAGCTATCAAAGAAACTACTGCTGCAGAAAAGGCAAAGAGTATCACTCCTACTCAGAAGGTTACTTTCGGTGCTAATGCAAAGGCTTACATCAAGGGTTCTATCCGTGCCACAGTGTTGAACATCGAGAATGGTGCAAATATTTACACCACATCTAATATCTTCAGCAACGGTACTGTAAACATTAAAAGTCAGTTAGGCATAGAGGGCTTCCTGAAAGCTCAGGACCTCAACGTAGATGGCTACTTGGCCGCTGGCAAAAACTCTGCCATCAGAGTATTTGGTACTATGAACGTAAATGACGGTGCTTACATTTCTGCCAACTACATCAATGTCACAAACAACACGAAGGACGAAAAGGGAAAAATTGTCGCAGGCAACGCTACCCTCAACCTGAATAAGAATTGCTTGATTCGCTTAAGCAACAAGAACGTAATAAACGTCAACAACTTGGTAACAGACAACAGCAACCAGGGTCAGATTGAGTTGGCAGAAGACAACGCTGTAGCAGTAATCAAGGCTGATAAGTTCGAAAACAATGGCAATGAGAGAATCCTTTCATTCAAGACCAGTGGCAATAACTCATGTTTTCTGTTCCAGTTTACAAAGTGCTTCAATGGCTCTACAGAGTTGAATACATTCGAGGATCTTGCTATCCAGGCTACATATATCGACTATGACAAGACTACCCAGAACGATATGGTTGACTATAAGGATGAAAACAACACGAACTATGGTTATGAGTGGAAGGGTGATGCTTCACTGTTAGTCGCTAGCAAGAAGCTCGATTTGATTGCATCTTCAGAAGATCCTAGTGACGGTCAGTCTGCAACATGTATTCAGCCAGCGAACGGCTTGCTCTACGTTTCATACCATACTAATGGTAACGATGTAGCAGGTGGCAACATCGAGGTTGCCAGAATGACTGAAGGCAACAAAAAGTTGACTATCGAGCAAAGCAAGAAGGCTGACAGAATCGACTACAACCACCTGATTGTTGATGGAAACAAGCTTTACCTCGCTGGTAGCCAGCAGGGCAATGGCTCAGCAGAAGGAACAGCTGTCGGTGCTTTCATGGGTGAGATTGAACTTACTGGTTCAGGCATTAGCGACAATATGGTACTCAATGCTGTTGACAAGAAGAACAGCAAGATAGATGCCAACTGCGTTGCAGCATTCGGTACAGACCATGTATTAGCAACAACCAAAGGTTTCTACGTATTCGACAAAGATGGCAACGCTGACCTCTACGGTTCCTCTGTAGGCAAACACGTTGTTACAGTAAACAGCAAGCTCTATGCATTGACAGAGGATGGCACGTTGAACGTTTACAACAGTTCTAATATGGAAACTGCTGAGAAGACTTACCAAGTTGGTGCTGTTGAGCCAAAGGGTAACAAAGCAGTTGTAGCTGTTGACAATAATGGCGACATCTACGTCTGCAAGGGTAAGAACGGTGTAGCTAAGATTTCTGGTAGTACTGTAAATCAGGAGTTCTTTAAGTGCCCAACAATCTCTAACTCTGCTGATAAAAAGCATCCAGGAGAGGTAGAGGGTTGTGCCAACGGTATTGCAGTTGATGGCAGCTACGTATATTTGGCATGCGGTAGCTATGGTCTCGTTGTATTAGACAAGAGTACTGGCACAAAAATCTGCCACCGTAAGGCTCCTAAGGAAAAGTCAGCCAACTATGTAGCTGTTGATGGTGAGAATATCTATGTAGCATACGGTAAGAGCCGTATCCAGGTATTCAAGCTGACAACAACGAAAGAATAATAACTTTTTTGTTCTTCCCTCACTCTCACATTTGAGTGAGGGAGAACAAACCTTATTCCAAGCTTAACTAGCATATCAGAAACAAACTAGCTAAAGCTAACTTTAAGGTTATCCGCTAATTATCAATAAATAACAACGAAACAGAAAGCTAAAATGAAAGCATTTAATATCAAACTTGCAACATTCAGCTTTGCAGCATTGCTCCTCGCTTCTTGTAGTGATAGCAATAACGATAATGGAACAGAAGGATCATCAATCATGAATCCAAAAATCGTTGGTAGCACCGTTGTTTCAACTACAGATGCACAGACACTTGCTACTCAGGTAACCAATTACAAAAAGAAAGCTGCAAGTACAACTAAGGCTACAAGAACAATTGATGCCAGCAATACTGATATTTTTGAGGGCGTAATTGATATGCCGGCAGAACCAGTTGTTCCTGCAGAAGCAATTGACTTGGTCTCAGCTCCACAATGGACAGCATTATCTGGTAATGTTTTTAAAATTTCATCTGGAAACATAGCTCTTACCAATCAATTCCAGATGAGCAATACCGCAACCATCTACGTAGAAAGCGGAGCAACCCTTACCTATAATTATTGGGATGGTGGCTACAAAATCATCGTATTGAAGGGCGGAAAGCTGGTTGATTCATACGGAAATGCTACCAAGCTCTGTGACATAGACAACTATGGTACAATTGAGTTCTCACAGGACAGAATAGATATAAACCATACATTTAGAACATCAAAGAATTTGAATGTAGCTGGCAAATACCTTGCGATATCAGGCAAAGCCTATTTCGGCGGAAATGTCACTACGAAGGCTCTCTATCCAGGAGGCTCAACCACCAATATCAAAGGAGATTTGCAACTGGGAGAAAATGAAGGATTAAAACTAGATGCTGTAAATGAGGTGCCAACCAAGATGAATGTGGATGGAAAGATTACAGCAAAAAGACTGGAATTGACAAACGGTTCTATCCTCTACTCAGGATGTGGTGCAGTAATCAATGAGGAAGTGTACATCACCGACAATACAGCTTTACATGCCAAATACCTGAAGTGTTCAAAATTCACTCAGAATTCAGGAGCCAAACTCATCCTGTCTGACCAGAGTTACATCAATTGTTCTGGTGAATTTGCATCATATAACAACGATACCAGTTATAGCATTCTGGAAGGCGATGATGCCAAGGCGGTTATAAAGGCAGATAAGTTCTTTTTCAACAACGGTGCTCCACAGAATGATGATGCCGGTGAGGAATATTTCCTGGTAAAGATGTTCTCTACCCCAGGAAAAAACAACCCACAGATTGTAGCAGATGGAACATTCTATGTCAACGGGCAGAAAGCAAATGTAAGATTCACAGATGCCAATATGTTTGTTACAAACGGAGTAACCAAGAACGAGGTGGTTATCAACCCAACAACAGATTGCGGTAATCCTGGATGGACAAATCCAAATCCAAAACCATCCCCAGAACCGGAGCCAGAACCAAATCCTACTCCAACACCAAAACCAGAGCCAACACCAAATCCTAAACCAGGTTTGGATCTGATTACAACTGTGGAGCCAGAACATACACATGAGATTTCAGCAACAGGCATCATGCCGCTAAACGGTTATCTTTACATGTCATACCATACCAACCAAAACCAGAAAGATAATGCAGATTATTCGCATGGTGGATGTATCGAGGTGATGTCACCAGTTAAAGATGACCAGGCTGAGCTGAAACAGTATATTTACGATTCGGCAAGAGATCTCGACTTCAACCATATCCTGGCAACCAAGCTGAACAGCGACGAATATAAAATCTTCCTGCCAGGAAGTTCAAACAAGAAGGGTGCTATGCTGGCATACATGGATATCAGAAAAGATCACATGCTGGCTGATGAATCGATGGAAATAACCAGCAAGGAAGGCGACGAAGTGACCATCAAGCAACCATTGAACTATATACAATTGAAACCTGCAACAGGAGACTATAAGGGTTACGATGAAAACTGCGTGGTATATAACGACAACACCAACCACCTGATTGTTGCAACAACCGAGGGGTATACTGTATATGACGCAACCACAATGAACGAGGTTGAGACATATAGCAAACCAGGAAAGGCAAAGCATTTGGCTATTGGTAATGGTAAGATTGTTGGTCTCTATCTGAATGAGAGAAACAAAGATACCAAGATAGGTATCCCCGCTACGATTGAAATCATAAACGAGAAGACAGAGGACTTCAACGACACCAAGACATTCGACACCAACGTCAAGATAGAGCCTAATGATGGCAAGAATGTAATTGCTGTTAAAGACAACAAGATTTATGCTTGCCTCAGTTCTGCCGGTCTCTATGTTTATGATATGAATGGCAACGAGCAATGGCACTACCAGATGCCGTCTCCAAAGAATAAAGAAGGAAAATGGAAGGCTCTCTGCAATGGATGTTTCGTTGACAACAACTATGTATATCTGGCATACGGCTCTTACGGAATTGTGGTAATCGACAAGAATACACATAAAGTAATTGCACATAGAGCCGTTGAGAAATCAGCCAACTATATCACGGTTTATGATGGATACATCTATGTTGCATACGGACGAAGCCGCATGCAGGTATTCAAATTGAACCTAGGCAAATAGTCAAAGAATGATTGCTCAAAAGGCAATAAGTAATAAAATAAGAAACACCAGATGAATGCAGCTGCAACAGCTCGCAGCTGCATTCATCGTGTTTGATAACTCATTATGAAGCGAAAAATAATACTATACTCAACTACAGTTCTGCTCCTTCTCATGGCAGCACAAAGCGCTATGGCTCAGACGAAAGGCAAAAAGCCGAATAGTTTCAGCCCTAAGATGCTTGTATATGAGAACCTGAAGAACAATAATGTACTGAGACACTTTAAACAGCGCTTCGCACAACTCGACACTCTCATCAATAACCCAATATGGGTAAAATCACCGGTCATCGAACTGGGACTCAACAAACAACATACAGCGGACATCAAAAAGACTGATTCCCTGTACTGGGCGAAGACGGCACACGAACAACTCGCCCTCAACAGACACAACGGTCTGGAAGTGACCGGACAGGTTTATGCCCGACCTGACTCGTACTTAGATTCTGATGAAGACGATGCAAAAGAGGTATCAAAATATAAGATGAAGGTTCAAGCCGAACTGGGTTGGAACATCATCAACTCGAAGTTCTACCAAGGCAAGGAGAAAAGAACAAAAATAGCTCTTACCAATGAACTCGACCGCTTGCAAATAAAAAAGCGCCAAACTGCAGACATCTATGAAAAGGCAGCCGATGAGCTGACCGAACAATATAATTTCTATATCGGTACTGTCATAGCACACAGACTGGACAACCTCGACATCATGAACGAAGCGTACCAGTTTATGCTGGAAAAAGACCGAATCAGCAACGACAAGATGCTGAAAGTGATGAACGAAAAGCTGGAGGCAGAATATGACATCTCCGTGCTCTGCACAGACAGAGATATCAGCAACAAACCTATCTACCGCATCAAACCAACCAAGATCGTGGTAGACACAACAGCCCTCTGGAACCATCTGAACCAGGAAAGTCTGGATGCACGCATCATGATGGTGAAAGAACAGATTGCTGACAACGACAGCAAGCTGACCAACTATTTAAGCACTACCCGACTCACACCATTCGCAAGATGGTCGAGCTACTGGCAGAGCAACAACAAGATTTCGAACAATGCCGACGTGGGCGTAAGATTCACCATTCCTATATGGAACGAAACGCCACGCAAACGACAGGCACTGGAGACCCAGAAGGAAATCATACGCAGCAGCCGCGGTACCGATGTGAAGGAAATAAAACAGTCGGTAGGCATCCTGCTCAAGAAGATAGACAACCTGAACAAGGCTATAGCCACCGAGGCTTTCCATATAGACCAGACCGGCAAATATATCGAAATGCGGCGGTTTGCCTACCTGAACCAGAAGCAGGGATACAACTATCTGATGCGTATGGACGAATATACGGGACTCCTGGAAAGTATGGAGCGTATGTACAAACTGATGCAGAACCGGGCCCTCGCTATCATCAATATAGAGAAAGCCGTGAGCATCTATGACAACAACAACATCTTCAAAGAAATAGAACTTTGAATGTAAGGAAACTAGAATATGAATGAATTCCAATATAATGGCACGCCACAAGAACAGGCGATGGCAGACTTGCTGAAGTCGCAGGGTCACCGCCTTGCCAGACAGCAGATCATCTTTGCCCTGATCTTCCTGCTGGTTATCGTGCTTGCCGCCTACTATATTGTCACTCGTATGATATGGGCAACCTTCGACGGTTATATAACCCTCGATGAAAACCGTATCAGTGCCGTTGACGACATCTATATCCTTAAGGTGAACAAAGAAATGGGTGAAGTGGTACATAAGGGAGATACGCTCTACTCTTATGTACTGCTAGGTAATATTGTGAACCAATACGACCCGAACATTCTGCCTTCTGCCGTAAAGGAGACTCACGACATGGAGGTACAGGCTAAACTCGCACAGCAGGAGATTCCGGTGCTGCGTACCCGACTTGCCGAACTGAGAAAACAGAAAGCCTCTGAAAGTTCGGACATCTACTACGGTCTTACCGACAACACCAAGCGAAATGCACTGGATGCTGAGATTGCCGAGGTAGAAGAGGAATTGAGAAAGCAGGCTAACAAGGTGGAAATCTACGCACAGGCTAAGAACACCACCTATAACTTCATGAGCCATAGAGGAGCCGGCACCACAAATGCTGCCATGCCTTACTCCAACACTAGCATCTACAACCCAAGTCTGATACACTACTGCTGTGCACCAGCCGATGCTTACATCACAAAAATCAATGTGAGCGACAAGACACTGGTGTTCAAAAGCGAGGAGGTGATGGTTATTCAGCACACCGACTATGCAGACTGTCATCTGGGCGTAATCGCATACGTACCAAACGACATGGTGAAGTATATGGAAAGCCCTGACGATGCAGACATCATCATCAACAAAGACCTGGAACTGCAGGCTAAGTTGCAGATGGTAGGTCTGAGAGTAGAGGAAATACCAAAGCATCTGCAGAGTAACTTCTCGCATGATGCCAACGCAGTGGTTGCCGTCTTCACCCTGAACCCGAACCAGAGAGTACCGGCATGGGTAATGAGCAACAGACTGCCGGTAAGAGTAAGAGTGAACAAGATTGATGCCATGCTCGATCCGAAGCCACTACCGATGTACACCATCCCAGTGGGCAAGAACGAAAACGTGAAGCGAAGCAACATGATTTCAAGCGGCAACAATAATCATCAAGATAAAACGGAATAAAGAATGATTGGACTTAGAAGAAACAAACGTGGAGACATGGTGCTCACCATCGATAGCTATATAGATATCGACTCGACACCGGACATCCAGCCCGACTACTTCGATTGTATTTACATCAATACGAAGAGTGAGCGTGCGTTCCATGCTATACTGTATGGAGCCAGTCCAATCTTATCGTGGAAATGTAGCTACAAACCGATATTCGTCAATACGGCGTTATCGGGAAAGGAACAGATCATCGACTATATCATCGATGCCTATGTGAGCGACATGAACAATGAAAAGGTATATGAGATTATAGACAAAATCAAGCTGGCAAGACAGAAGTTTGGTGTAAAAAGCGAAACAAGCCGTCCTACACAGCCTAACCAGCTCTTTGCCAATATTCTGAGATACCTGCTCTCAAGAGACCAGCGAATCATGGGACACCGACTGCTGGAGAAATCGTCTTTGGGATATATCAACCCAATCTTCGAGCACTATCACAGTATGGGTCTCTTCCATCTCAACGAGATGTTCATGTTCATCGACTCTATGGTGGAGTTTGGTTCACTGCGCATTCACCGCTTCCTGCTCAAGGAGCATCTATGCCCTAAGTGCAACCACTCTCACCTGCTCTATACAGAGTGCTGTCCGAAGTGCGGAAGTTCGAACCTGAAGATTCAGAACATCATCCACCACTTCAGCTGCGCCAACGTATCGCCAGAGAGCAGCTACAATGTGGGCGGTATGCTCATCTGTCCGAAGTGTCACAAGAAACTGCGCCACATCGGTGTTGACTATGACAGACCAGCCGTGGTATATACCTGCAACGACTGCGAGAACTCGTTTACCTCGCCTATCACCAAGTCAACCTGCTGCTACTGCCAGAGCACCTATCCGGTAAACGCCCTGGTGCCACGAGACGTTGTGGACTACGAGATAACGGAAGAAGGAATCAGAGCACTGACAAGTGGCAATATCATGTTCAACAACATGGCGAACATCTATGATAACTTCATGGAATATTATCTGCTGATAAACCGACTGCGACGCCAGCTGATGGAAACCTACCGCAAGGATGAACTCTCGGTCATGGTAGGCAAGATATGGATTATAGATGATAACAAGGATACCGTAAAGATAAAGGAAAGCATACAGGGCAAGCTCTGTAGAATCTTCTCCAATCACAAGGTGTCTTACAACAACAATATCTTCTACGTATCCTCTACCCTCTATGAGCAGGGAGAAACGGTGGAAGAGGCTCAGCAGAAACTGAGCAAGGAGATGTCGGTAGCCATCAGAAAGGTGGCCAACTCGATAGAACCGGACGAGATTATCTGCAGCATGCTGGAAACCAAGACGAAGACCATCGCCAACAACTATGACGAGTTCTTCAACAAACTGCAATATGTAGATATGACTCCAGACGACTACTGCCACTACTCAGAGGAACCTCTGATGAAGGAAGAAGAGAAAGAGGTGAAGCCGCAGGAAGAGCTGCTTGATACGGAGCCGAAGGAAGATGAAAACGACAAGATACAGAAACGCATCGTGCTCTACAAGAAACTCGTTGCCATCCTTGTCACCATCGCAGGTATACTCATAATCATGGCCCTCTTGGCGCTCACCGTGCTGAGATAAGCCATCAAGAAGAAAGGGAAAAGCGTATGTTTAGCATAGCAGAACATCTGAACGATTTCTTCGACTGGATCAGCACGCTATCGTTTAGCAGTATCGTGAATACCTACTGGTTCCTCTTCTTCATCGAGATGCCAAGATATTATATCCTGGAATATCTCGTAATCGGAAACCGACTGATGAAGAGAAACCGGATAGATAAAGAGAAAGAATATGCCAAGTACTTCCTGTACCGCGAGAATCCACTCGTAAGCATCCTCGTACCGGGAAAGAACGAAGGCAAACATATATTCAAAATGGTGAACTCGCTGGCTGAGCAAACCTACCGGAACTACGAAATCATTGTGGTAGACGATGGTAGCGACGACGACACCAAACTGATTTGTAACGACCTCTACCGAGCCGGGTATATCACCCACTACCTGAGGTTGGATACAAGAGGCGGTAAAGCTGCCGCCAGCAACTATGGAGCCCAGATGGCAAGAGGCAAATACATCGTATGTCTGGATGCCGACTCTTCTCTAGACCGTGATGCACTGGAGAAGATTCTACTCCCCTTCTACATCGACGGAATGGTAAAGGGCGTAGGAGGATGTGTGAAAGTGCGCAACTACAAGGAAACCATCTGCTCATCGCTGCAGGCTTTCGAATACCTGAAGCGAATACAGGTGGGACGTATCGTAACCAGCGAACTGGGTATCTACCACATCATTTCGGGAGCATTCGGAGCCTTCGAAAGAAAGACGCTGAAGGAAGTGGGCTATTGGGACATAGGACCGGGACTGGACGGTGACCTGACACAGAAGATTCGCAAAGCCGGATATAAAGTGAAATTTGCCGAAGATGCCATCTGTATGACCAATGTGCCTACCAAATGGTACAAGCTGTATCATCAGCGCATCAGATGGTCGCGCTCGCTCGTGAGATTCCGTCTACGCAAGCATGCCGACATTCTGTTGCCTACAAAGAACTGGAGTATCCTTAACTGGTTATCTAATATGGAGAGTGTGGTTTTCGACTGCTTCCTCAATTTTCTGTGGCTGTGGTATATCATCAAGCTCGCCATCACGTTTAACACGCACATCGTTGAAGTGCTGGCACTGGGCTACTTCATCAGAGTATGCTTCTCACAGCTTGCCTTCATCCTGGTGCTGATGGTTTCAGAAAGAAAGAAAGACGTGTGGTTCCTTTACAGATACCTGCCACTGATGTCGCCTTATACAGGTTATTTCCTGCGTATCGCCCGCCTGTCGGCTCATCTGCAAGAGATCTTCTTCCGACGTTCTTACAAGGACGCCTGGAACCCTGAGAAGACTTCGCGCTATGCTCAGCTCGAAGGAATCTAAAAGATCCGAGTTACTTGCTGTAACGTACATACAGCAGGGAGCTCCCAATAAAAGAAACAACATTATAAAACATAAACAGAATATAGTATATGATAAACAAGTCTTTTGAGTTTAAGATTGGAGTAATAGGATTGGGGTATGTTGGTACTCCACTAGCATGCTTATTCTCAAAGAAATATGATACATGGGGGTATGACATCAAAGCTGAAAAGGTAGCCAAGCTAGCCAAAAGTACAATGGCTGAAAACAAACATGTATGCAAGGCTCTGGGACAGGGACTGAAACTGACCAACAACATTGATGACCTGAAGAAGTGTAATGTGTATATCATAGCAGTACCGACACCGGTGAACAAATCGAACAAGCCAGACATCAGTTGCGTGCGCAATGCTACAGCTGAGGTTGGCAGGATTCTGAAAGAAGGTGATATCGTAGTCTACGAGAGTACCGTTTACCCAGGTCTGACAGAAGAGGTCTGCGCTCCATTGCTGGCATCTACATCAGGATTGAAATTGAACCAGAGTTTCTTTGTAGGCTTCTCGCCAGAGCGTATCAACCCGGGCGATACTGTTCATACCATCGAGAACATCGTGAAGGTTACCAGCGGTTCTACACCCGAAGCAGCAGCTATCATCGACAGTCTCTATGCTTCAGTACTTACCCATGGCACCTACAAGGCGAAAAGTATCAAAATAGCAGAGGCATGTAAACTGATGGAGAACTGCCAGAGAGACGTGCAGATAGCCTTCTTCAATGAGATGGAAAAGATTTTCGACAAGATGAACATCAACATTGAAGACGTAACGGCGGCAGCAAGCACAAAATGGAACTTCGTGCCAGCTACTCCAGGACTCGTTGGCGGCCACTGCATCGCGGTAGACCCATACTACCTGATTAACAAGGCACAGGAGGTTGACGTGGTACCATCGCTGCTCTCTACAGCCCGCGAGGTTAACGAGCAGATGGCGGTATGGATGGCAGGAAAAATTAAGAATGCATCTGAAAGCAGAAAGTTCAAGGCTCCGGAGACTAACGTGCTGATTCTCGGCTTCTCGTTCAAGCCAGACAGCGATGATATCAGAAACACAAAAGTAGCCGATCTCTATATCAACCTGGTAGGAGCAGGTTACAAAACCACACTCTACGATCCATTGGTAGATGCAAAGGAAGTAAAAGAAGAATATAACATCAAGGTGACAGATGATCCTAAAGTTCTGGAAAAAGAGTATCAGATTGTGGTAATCGGTACTCATCACAAGATGTTCGACAGTATCAACATGAACAATCTAATCACTGATAAAGGATTCATGTGCGACATCTACGGCATTCACAAGCCAAGAAACTAGATCTTCAAGATCGGAAAGAACCTACATAATAAACCAGTGAAAAATGGAAAAGAACAAAGTGCTAATCGTCGATGATATTTCAGAAAATATCAAAACTATCTCTGAAATGATAAAGGACTTTGACATCGACGTGAAAACTGCAAATGGCGGAAAAGAAGCCATTGAACTGATTGACTCATTCAAGCCGGACGTGATACTGCTCGACTTGATGATGCCACATGTAAATGGGTGGGACGTAATAGACCATGTACGCTCTAAATACTCGAAAAGTGAAATGGTCATCATCGTGGTTTCCCTGTTAAGCAACAAGGATAATGTGGATGAATGCTACGAGCTTGGAGTAAACGACTACATCACAAAGCCTATCATCAAAGCCCGTCTCACCAGTTCGCTAGACGCTCATCTAAGCAGTCTTGCAAGAGGCTAAAGTGCCTCTTGCAAGATTGCTTCTGCATGAGCAATGCGATCACTAGTAGGAGGATCTATGCCTTCCAGCGGGTAGGCAATACCTAGTTTCTCATACTTGTAGATACCCATCGTATGATAGGGTAAGACATCTATACGCTCAATATTAGAGAGTGTTGAGAGGAAATCACGCAGCTGATAGAGGTATTCATCCTTGTCGGTAATACCAGGAATCAGGACGTGACGAATCCATACTGGTTTGTGTATCTCGCTTAAATAACGTGCACAATCCAGTATGTTTACATTAGAATGGCGGGTGAGTTTACGATGCTCTTCATCGTTGATATGCTTGATATCAAGAAGAACAGTATCGGTAACGGCCATCAGACGCTCGAATTTATCGAAGAAAGCACCCTCTTTCCTAAATGGTTGCGCTGATGTATCAAGACAAGTGTTGATGCCACGCTGATGGGCTTTCTCGAAAAGTTCGATGAGAAAGTCTATCTGCATCAGGGCTTCTCCACCGCTTACGGTGATGCCACCCTTGTCTCCCCAATAACTCTTGAATCGCTCTGCCTTATCCAGCAGGTCATCGGCACTCCATTCCTCTCCTACTCCCATCTTCCATGAATCCGGGTTATGGCAGAACTGGCAGCGCATCGGACACCCCTGCAGGAAAATCAAAAATCTGATGCCTGGTCCATCTACAGAACCAAAGCTCTCTATGCTGTGAA
>JAJXAL010000085.1:0-17973 GCA_021628325.1 Segatella copri
CAGGCGAGAACTATCACGACCTCGATGTTTATGGTGGTGGACTGAATGCCAACGTGGCTTGGGCTTTGGGTAAGACCGCAGTGGGTTTCGATATCAGCAAGGAGTGCATCTACTCTACTGCATTGGGCGAGGAACTCGCAGAGAAAGACTATAAGGATATCTCGGGTTCTGACCGTCAATATACCCGAAAGGGCGAGCGCACCAATACCAACATCATGCTGGAGCACAACTTTATCTTCGGCGGTTTCACCTTGTCGGCTGGTGTCTTGGCTAACAAGAATACAGGTTTGGACAACGACTTCCGTTTCTATCCTGGTGTGGACATGAGTTATCGTCCTAACGACAACTGGAAGTTCTACGCTTCCTGGAACAAGGCATTGAGAATGCCTACCTACACCGACTTATATATAAGTAATGTGGTGCAGCAGGGCGACATCACCTTGACCCCGGAGAAGAACTCAACCTTCAAGGTAGGAACCCAGTATCGCCAGACTGGTTTTGCCGCAACCGTAAGCGGATTCTACGCACACGGCACCAACATGATTGACTGGGTTCAGACATCCGTGACCGAGCAGAAAGACAGCAAGTATCACGTGATGAACATCGGAAAGCTCAACAACATGGGCTACAACGTAGATGCTACTATCTACATGAGAGAATTGGTACCAAACAGTTTCATCACCCGCATCAAGTTGGGTTATGCTTACATCTATCAGGATCATAAAACCGAGACAAACATTCTGAAATCGCTCTATGCATTGGAGTATCTGAAGCACAAGGCTGTATTCGGTTTGGATCATCAGATATGGAGCAAGCTTTCAGCTTCGTGGAGCGTAAGATGGCAGCAGAGAATGAATGGCTATCATCCATACACCAAGGTGGATTGCAAACTGATGTGGGACGAGAAGAAATACAATATCTTCGTGAAAGCCGACAATATCACTTGCCACCGCTACTACGACCTCACTGCTGTTAAGCAGCCAGGTTTGTGGATTATGGCAGGAGCCAGCATAAATCTCGGCTGGTAATATAATAAAACGAGCCTTGAAGCTAACTTTTCATCAGTTACTTCAAGGCTCGTTCATTTTTTATCGGAAAGGGACATTCTATTCCGTTTGTCCCATTGCTTGCTCTTCCTTCCAATTATCTGTTAATGTATTTCTTTCCACCCTGCTGAATAACAAATGTAACTGTTGCTGAAAGGAATGTTACAACTTGAAGCTAACTCCAGTTTTAAAACCTAAATAATCAGTACTATTGCTGCCATTTCTTGTAGTTTTAAATCTTGTATAACCAAAACTAAGATTGAAATCAGCTTTTGACGATAAAGGAAGTTTTATGCCTACAGCAGGATTGATACGTATACTACCATTTCCATGTGTGCCAAAGTCGTAACCTGCTTGTAGAGAAAAAAATGGGGTGAGTTTCTCCGTTACAGGAAAGTCAAATTCACCACGAGCAAACACTGGCAGCATCTGACTGTCAAATTTATCATCAGTAACAATACCTGTTCCAACGCCAAGATAGAATTGGTCACTAAAATATTTGCCAATTTCTGGTTGGAAATTAAAAAGACCACCTTGATGAGACTTCAAACCAAAGTCATACCCCAAAGTTCCACCAAGTTCAAAAGAACCATTCTTTTGGGCTGACATGTTTGAACAAAGCAAAAATGCAACAATTGTTGTTAAAATGACTCGTTTCATATTGAAAATAAATAAGGGCGCAAACCGTTTGTGACTTGTTTTTCATCAGGTTACCGCCAAGTGACCTTGCACAATACAAGCACAGATCGGTTCACGCCCTAAAGGACATGAACCTTCTATCTGCTTGCTCTCATTGTGCGAAAATTGGCGGTATTCGATGAAAAGAGAACAAGAGCTAAAGCTCAATATTATTTTGTTCATTTAAAGTTGAAACGGAAACGCATAAAATTAATAAATTTGTTATAAGAATGAGTATTCATACGAATCCTCCTAGTATGCGTTATGTTCTTGTCTGTCTATTTCATATTTTTTAATTTTAGATGAATAATTATTGTTAACTAACTCTTTACATTTAAGCTTACATTCAATTAATTCCAATGTTGCCAAAAATGCGATGCAAAGATAGGGAAAAAGTTTTATCAAAGCAAGAAAAAGTGCGATTTTTTACCCATATCTCATAAAAAAACATAGATATGGGTAAATAATCGCCCATTTTTACAACTTTTCACAGAAACAGGTCTTCTGATACAACCTCGCTCTGCACCCGGTTCCAATAAGCATTATGCACTACTCCATACGTAGTAACCATTGTAAGCTGTAGGGTCTTGCGACGAGAGATACTATCGCCAAAACGAGCCAGTTTGTGGCGGAGATTCGCATCATAATCCTTATCAATCACAAATTCATTCTGAGAAAACTTCATTTCGCAGATATTAATAGTGTTATCGGCTCGCTCTATCAGCATATCAATCTGCGCACCAGGACCATAAACCTCATCGTCCTTCACCTGCCAGGAATAAGTATTTGTCACCACTCCCGAAATGCCAAGTGCCTGCTTGATTTGAGGGATATGCTGGAAACATACTCGCTCAAAAGCCAAGCCACACCATGAATAGCGAAGAGACGAGGTATAATTGTGCGACCAGAACTCTGGGTCATCCGTTCTATTCTCCTTCATAAACTTCAGATAGAACAAGGAAAAATTATCCATCAGGCGATAGATAGCATTATACTTCTTGGCACCATAAGAATTGGTACGGATAATGAAGCCGCTATGCTCCAAATCTTCCAGCACACGAGAGAGATTTCCGCTATCCGTAACACCTAAACCTGATACTATCTCCTCCCGGCGCATTCCGCCAAGTTTCTTACCCAATACATTCACCACATCTATATATGGTTCTGAATTGCGAAAGAGAGAATCATACAGTTCCCTAAACTCGTAATGCAAAAGTCCCTGGGGTGAAAAGAAAAGAGAATCGATGTTCTGAGCCAGACTCTTCCCTTTCTCCATCAAAGACCAATAGTAAGGCACACCGCCCATCACCATATAAGCCTCCAACAAATCATACCGGGAATAAGCGAAGCCCATAGCCTCACTATATTCCTCACACTCATGAAGGGTGAAAGGCTCTAAGAAAATCTGATAGTTCACACGATTGTGCAGACCGCCATGATTACGGAATATCTTGTTGATAATCCAGGATGTTGCCGAACCACAAACGATAAGCAGCACATCATCCCGCATCGCAGCCCATCCATTCCAGAAGAACTCCAATGCAGTAACAAACTTAGACCTCGGCGTGTCCATCCAAGGCATTTCATCGATAAAAATAACTTTCTTCTTCGCTGATGACTGACGAATCAATTCTTTTAGCATATCGAAAGCCTCCAACCAATGCTTGGGCGAAGAAGGCACTTGGAGTCCAGCGTCCTCTAATGAAGAACGCCAACCATAAAGTTGCTCTTGCAAAGATCCATTAGCAAGGCCGGAATGAGAGAAGGTAAACTGATCTTTAAACGTCTGTTTGACAAGATAAGTCTTTCCTACACGTCTTCTTCCATACAACGCTACGAATTTAGAGTCATCGGAATTGTAAGCATCCCTCAGCTCTGCTTGCTGTTTCTTTCTACCTATCAACATATTATAATCCTCCTCTATCTATTAATTAGCTTATAAAAACAGAAGCAAAGATAATCAAATTTTTCCGTATAATTGTCGGAAAATACATTTTTTAACCCGTTTTCCGACAAATATAAAGCTATAATTGTCGGAAAATATCTTTTCAGACCTACTTTCCGACAATTATAGCTCACTATTTCCTTTTTAGGGAAGTACAATCCCTCTCTAATTTTTATTCCGGTTTCTGATATTTTCCGTTCACTTTAATCGGTTCGAGATGGATTCCCACGTGGGTATCTGCGCCAAAGTGCAGCTTCAGTTTTGTTTCGATATGAGTAGCATGCTCATGCGCCTCATAAAGCGAAAGAGAACCCGGCATGCGGACATGCATTTCTATCGCAATCTTGTTTCCGATGCGACGGGTACGCAGGTTATGAATCTCTCCCACTCCCTCTTCTTCATTTGCAATCTTCAGGATTTCATCTTCCTCCATTTCTGGAAGACTGGCATCCGTCAGTTCTTTCACAGACTGCATCACCAGTCCCCAGGCGGCCTTGATGATGAAGACACTCACGATGATGGCAGCCAGCGGATCGAGCACCGCCCACTTTTCTCCCAGGATGATGGCGCCACCAATACCGAACATCGTTCCGATACTCGATAAAGCATCGCTGCGATGATGCCAGGCATTCGCCACTACAGCCTCGGAATGATATTTCTTTCCGGCTTTTACCGTAAACTGATAAGCCCACTCCTTCATCACGATACTTACGATGGCAGCAATCAAGGCTACAATGCCCGGCTGCTGCAATGTCTCGCCGCAGATGGCACGATAGGTCTTGGTAACACCAGAATAACAGATCATCACACCCACCACGAATAGCGAAATACCGATGATGGCTGTGGCAAGCGTCTCGTATTTGCCATGCCCATAATCATGGTCCTTATCCATCGGCTTATTGCCCAGTTTTACGAATACCAGAACCACCACATCGGTAGCGAAATCGGTAAGCGAATGGATAGCATCCGCTATCATAGCCGCCGAATGTCCGAGGATACCTGCCGCAAACTTCAGCACGAGCAGTACCACATTGATGATGCTTCCCGCTATCGTCACCTTATATACTTCCTTAACTCTATCCATAACTGTTTTTGTATAACGGCTTTCCTTTCAAGCCTCCCTGTTTTTGTATAATTATCTCCCACTTCGTGGAATTAGGGCGCAAAGGTAAGGCAAAATTATGAAAGCGGATAAGAAATGCGATTAAAAAAATATAAAAAGCACCTTATACTTGCTACTTTATCAGCCAAACTTCGTACATTTGCAATTAATTTAATGGCCATTACATTATGAAGTTTTACGATAGAAGCCAATGAACAGAGTACCACAACATAAATCAGCGCAATACATAAGGTGTGGAGTGGTCGTAAGAGAGATTGCCCCACATAGCACGAATCATCCGCCAATCACATACGATCATCAGGACGACTATTACATATTCGGCTTGATCGAGAGCGGGACGGCTTGTGGAATGATTGACTTCAAGGAATTGCATCTGGCACAGAATGACATTTTTATCGTGCAGCCAGGACAAATGCACAGATTCATTGCAGCAGAAGGCATAAAGGGTTGGCTACTGATGGTTGACTGTTCCTATGTGGACTCTGACGAGAAATGCATCCTTGACCATCTATTGCTTTCTGCATCAGCATTCAAAATAGAAAATACCGAGCGAAATGACTTGTGCGGTTTTGCTTCCATTCTTGCTCATCGCCTCAACAGCAACAAGGGGATGTCTATTGGCATTGGCACCCAACGCATGGCAGAAGCTTTTGTATCTGTTGTAGCTGAACAAGCACAGAAATTCACACTGCAAACAAAGCATAGCCATCGCCACACGGAGATTATGCTGCAACTGCGCAACCTGCTGGCACAACACATTGCGGAAAACCATCAGCCAGCATTCTACGCCTCGCAGCTGAACATTTCCACCGTCTATCTGAATGAAATCGTCAGAAAGCTAACAGGATTGAGTACCTCATCCTATATAAAAAACGAGATTGTGCTACTGGCAAAGCGTATGCTTGCACGCACCGACTTGTCGGTGAAACAGATAGCCAATCAACTCGGTTTTGAGGATTGGGCGTACTTTACACGTCTGTTTACACAGGCTACAAGCATCACCCCAACCGCCTTCCGTAGCAAATACCTTGAATAGAGCAAAAGTTACATCGTTTTATCCAACTTACCTTTCAAAAAAAAGGACTAATTTTGCCGCCAAAAAAGAGATATGGTAAATTGCAAATTTTCAACAAGGCAAGCCCTTAGGCAAAAGCCCAAGGGCAAGGTACGCTCAGGCTGCATCATGGCTTTAACTTTCAGTCTGTCCGTAGTAACTGGTATTGGTTTTCATCTTGCAGGACGTGGAAGCAACCATGAAGCTTGGCACAACTGGGCAGTCAGTCATATTGTATCAACACTTCTCTGGCTGATTGTCGTCGTATTGCACACCAAGCGATATAGAAAGATGTTTATGTCGCTGGCGAAACGAAGAGCCTACAAAAAGTTCTTCCCTACGCTTGTCGCATCCACCTTGTTTATCATTACTACAATCACAGGCATCGTATTGCTTTTGTTCATTGATGGAGCCAATTCAAGTATCGGACTGTGGCATTGGGAATGCGGCATCGCCTTGGCTGTGCTGACACTGGTTCATGCCTTTAGCATAAAGAAATAATAGTCCTTTAAGCTTTAATCAGATACAAGTATGATGAAATCAATTGGGAGAGCCGTTTGATTGGCATTGTGTGACCACGAGGCGTGGGAATATCCACGATGATTCTCCAACGCATCTTTAAGTTTTTCACCAAAGGCTGCTGCAATGTGGGGTAAGCTAAATACTACTTCGCTCCAATAAATAGAAAACAGTTTTACTTTATAGCTTTTATCTTACGCCTACGTACGTAAGATAAAAGTTTGTTTTCACTTTATGAATAGGGAATAATGTGATGACAAAGCGCAAAACTCTCGGATTTTTGTGATAAAACACTTAAAAACAACAGGAATTTTGTGATTTTCAGTCCGAATTCCTTTGGAATTTTGTGATAAAGTTGTATCTTTGCACTCGGATAAGAACTATAAATATATTGATTATGAAGCTTTTGCGCAGAAAGATTGACAATTATCTCAAGGAATGGAAAAGCGATAAGGAGAGAATGCCCCTCATCGTAAAGGGAGCACGACAAGTGGGAAAGACCGCTTCCATCCTACAATTCGCCCATGACAACTATCAAAATGTGGTTGCCATCAACTTCGTATTGCAACAAAAATACAAGGCAATCTTCGAAGAAGGTTACGAGGTAGATAGCATTATCCGGAACCTCACCCTCATCAATCCTTCTCTCAAGATAGAAGCAGGTAATACGCTCATCTTCTTCGACGAGATGCAGGATTGTCCTGCCTGCGCCACCAGTCTGAAAGCCTTCAAGATAGATGGCAGGTACGATGTTATCTGCTCTGGTTCGCTTATGGGTATCAATTATCGCGAGATAGAATCGAACAGCGTGGGATATAAGGAAGACTACACGATGCACTCAATGGATTTCGAGGAATTCCTATGGGCAAAAGGTTATGATTCTGCCTTTATAGAACGCCTTTACGAAAAGATGGTCTCCATCACACCACTTTCTAATATAGAAATGAATGTGTTGGAGAGGCTATTCCGTGAATACATGACCATCGGAGGGATGCCTGCCGTAGTCAATATGTTCGTGAGTAACGGAAACTTCAGCGGCACGCTCAAGATGCAGCACCAGCTCCTTCTTGACTATGAGGAAGACATTACGAAATATGCACAAGGACTCGACAAAGGAAAAATCAAGAACGTGTACGACCATATTTCTGTCTTCCTGGGACAAGACAACAAGAAATTTCAGATTAGTAAGATTGCCCATGGAGCAAGAAATAGAGAATACGTTGGTACCATCGAATGGCTTCGTGATGCAGGGATCATCAACGTTTGCTATTGTCTCGCCCAAGTATCCTTACCTCTGAAAGGCAACTACGACCCGAAATCGTACAAACTCTATTATAAGGACACGGGCTTGCTGGTAGCCTCGCTAGATGAAGAATCACAAGAAGACATCAGAGTGAACAAGAACTATGGTACCTACAAGGGCGCCATCTACGAAAACATCGTTGGCGATATGCTGGTAAAGCAAGGCTATAATCTCTACTTCTATCGCAACGAGAAATCTACCCTAGAGATGGATTTCTTCATTCGTGACGCCCAGTCGCTCATCCCCGTTGAAGTAAAAGCCACGGATAATGCCACCAGGTCGCTCGCCAAACTAACAGCTCAAGATGGTAAATATCCCGACATCAGATACGGCATCAAACTCTGCAATAAGAACATCGGTTTCAATGGCAAGTTTTACACCTTCCCCTACTTCCTCACCTTCCTACTCAAACGATTTGTGAGAAGAGAAAGATAGAAAATCAGAAAATTCCCTTAGAGAGGGATGATTCTGTATTTACCATTATAAGTTAACGAGCTTAAAATATCAAGCCGTAACCGTTAATTCTGCGAAAGGAAACTGCGGAAATCCGCAAAAATCTTTCCTGTTATGATTGTAAATATAGAGACTAATATCTACCTTTGCTACGTATAGACGATAGTTTTATAAAGTATGTGATAACAGGCGACCTCATCAAAAAATACCAAAACGATGACGGCATTATATTTATGGACGTATTTGATTTCTTGTTGGATAAAGATTCTATATGAAAACTTAAATAAAATAAAAAGGAGGGTGTGTCATAAGTTAATGATTCACCCTCTTTTTGTTGGAATATTACTGATATGTTGTTGAAAAACATAATATATGTTGTTGAGAAAGTTAGTATCTTCGGTCGCACAACAACTGTTGTGCGCTTGCATAGCAGCTGATATGCGCATGCACAACAAGTGATGTGCTTGCGGTGGTCAACTGTTATGCGCCAACTAATATCCAGCCTTATGACACACCCTCTTTTCTAAAAGTTTTTAGCAAAAAATCTTCATTGAGGGATAAAAATCATCAAATACCTCCCTCTCTGAGGGATTTTTCTGTATTTAACCACGCTATGCGAAATTTTTATTGTACTTTTGCACCCGTGCTTGGAAAAGCAACAAATAAAACTGAGGAGTAAACGATATGGCAGAAAAGAATAGCATACCCCAATTCGTGAATAGCGAATCTATTATGTCGGATAGCAACTATGTGAAGTGGCTCTCCGATTTGAAAGGTCGTATTCGCATCGCCCAACTCAAAGCGGCTATCAAAGTCAATGAAGAGTTGCACAAGCTTTATTGGAGCTTGGGAGAAGACATTTGTAACAAGCAAAAGCTATATAAGTGGGGCACTAATTTTATAAAACAGCTCCTATGCCTGCGATTTTGCTTCGTGTACCCTGGAGGCATCAGGCTGTCATTGTCTCGAAATGAAAGAGCAATCCGCAAAGAATTCCACTAGCAATAACAACGATTAAGAAAGCATAAACAGAATATGGTTTTAAATTACATTTGGATAGCATTTTTCGTGATTGCGTTCATCTTCGCACTCATCGGATTGGCAATGGGAGATACGACTATCTTCCAGAAGATTGTAGATTCCACCTTCGATTCTTCCAAGAATGCCTTCAAGATTTCTCTCGGACTGACGGGCGTGCTCGCCCTCTGGCTTGGCATCATGAAGATTGGAGAGAAGGCGGGAGTAGTGAATGTGTTGGCAAGAGCACTCAGCCCGGTCTTCACCCGTCTCTTCCCCGATATTCCGAAGAACCATCCGGTGATGGGAAGCATCTTCATGAACATCGCTTCGAATATGCTGGGACTCGATAATGCGGCAACACCTACAGGATTGAAAGCGATGCAGCAGATGCAGGAACTCAACACGAAGAAGGATACGGCAACGAACCCGATGATTATGTTCCTGGTTCTGAACACCTCAGGACTCACCATCATCCCTACCACCATCCTCGCCTTCCGTGCCTCCAACGGAGCAGCCCAGCCTACGGATGTCTTCATCCCTATCCTGATGGCTACGCTCGTGGCTACGCTTGCCGGAATCATCATCACTTCGCTCTGGCAGCGCATCAACATCCTGCAGCCGGTATTGCTCGCTACTCTGTTGGGAATGTGCGCCTTCGTAGGCATCATCATTTGGGGATTCGGACAGATGGACAAGGATACGATGAACACGGTTACCACCTTGGCTTCTAACATGATTCTCCTGGGCATCATCCTCTGCTTCATCCTGGCTGGTTTCTGGAAGAAGGTGAATGTATATGATGCATTTATCGAGGGAGCGAAGGAAGGTTTTACTACGGCGGTGAAGATTATCCCTTATCTCGTAGCTATCCTTGTGGGCATCGGCGTGTTCCGTGCTTCGGGAGCGATGGATATGGTGATTCAAGGCATTTCGTGGTCGGTAGAACAATGCGGCTTGAACGCCGATTTCGTAGGCGCCCTGCCTACCGCCATCATGAAACCGCTGTCGGGAAGTGGTGCACGAGGCATGATGCTGGAGGCGATGAAGAACTATGGTCCTGATTCGTTTGTGGGCAGATTGAGCTGCATCTTCCAGGGTTCCACCGATACCACCTTCTATATATTGGCAGTATATTTCGGAAGCGTAAGCATCAGAAATACCCGTCACGCCGTGGCTTGCGGCTTGCTTGCCGATCTGGCAGGAGTCATCGCAGCAATCGCTATAGCTTATTTATTCTTCGGATAAGAGTCTCCCACAGATTTCACAGATTTACACAGATAATCTTTGAATGACGGCGCAAGCCCAATTTAACATTTAACACTTAACATTCAACATTAAGAAAGATAATGGCAAGTTTAAAATCACTCGCAAAGGATACCGCCATCTATGGTTTGAGCAGTATCATCGGCAGATTCCTCAACTATCTGCTTGTACCACTCTATACGGCTAAGATCAGCGCCGCAAGTGGTGGTTATGGTGTCATCACCAACATGTACGCCTATACGGCGTTACTCCTCGTTATCCTGACCTACGGAATGGAGACCACCTTCTTCCGTTTTGTCAACAAGGAGGGAGAAAACTCAGAAAAGGTTTATCACACGGTATTGAGCATGGTGGGCTTCACTTCCCTACTCTTCATCGCCCTGGTATTCCTCTTCATCACGCCTTTGAGCGATGCGATGGGCTACGCCGACCATCCGGCTTATGTATGGACCATGTTCGTAACCGTGGCTATTGATGCCTTCCAGTGCATCCCGTTCGCTTACCTCAGATACAAGAAGCGCCCATTGAAGTTTGCTGCCTTCAAGTTGCTCTTCATCGGTCTGAACATTGCGCTCAACCTGGTTTACTACGTCATCATGGATGGTCACGATGTGGGCTATGCTTTCTACATCAACCTCGTTTGTACCGCCTCCATCACCTTCTGTTTCTACAAGGAACTGAAGGAAGGATTCATGGGCGAGAAATGTTCCTGGAGTGAATGCAAGGTGCTCGTCAGGAAGATGATGGGCTACAGTTGGCCAATCCTCGTGCTCGGTATTGCCGGTATTCTGAACCAGACAGCCGACAAGATTCTCTTCCCTTACATCTATGAGAAGGGCGATGCGCATGCGCAGCTCGGAATCTACGGAGCAGCCAGCAAGATTGCGATGATCATGGCGATGATTACCCAGGCTTTCCGCTATGCTTACGAGCCGTTCGTATTCGGCAAGGCGAAGGATAAGGACAACCGACAGACTTACGCTTCGGCGATGAAGTATTTCGTCATCTTCACCCTCTTGGCTTTCCTGGTGGTGGTAGGTTATCTGGATGTATTGCGCCACATCATCGGTCGCGACTACTGGGATGGTTTGAAGGTAGTGCCTATCGTAATGGCTGCCGAAATCATGATGGGAGTATATTTCAACCTCAGTTTCTGGTACAAGCTCATCGACAAGACCATCTGGGGTGCTTACTTCTCAGGCATCGGTTGTGCGGTATTGATTGCCATCAACGTTATCTTCGTACCAGTTTATGGTTACATCGCCTGTGCCTGGGCTGGTTTTGCTGGATATGGAACAGCCATGCTTCTCTCCTACTTCGTGGGTCAGAAGAAGTATCCTATCAACTATCCGGTGAAGGAGATTATGATTTATGTGGTTCTCGCCCTCATCCTCTTCGCAGGAATGACCGAGGCTAACAGATACTTCTCCAGTGGAATTGCCTGCCTCATCAACACGGTGCTCATCCTCATCTTCGCCGCTTATCTCGTGAAGAAGGATTTCCCTTTGAAGAGTCTGCCGGTTGTGGGTAAGTACTTTAGAAAGTAAGAGATTCCAATCATTGATTGACTATATTCCAAGAAGTCCGTGGACAATCTGCAAGTCCGCGGACTTCTCGTTTAACCAGGTTCAAGGAATTAGATATTAAGTGCAAGGAGACCGTTTTTAAAGGATTTCCACTAGGCTCAGCAGACCTGCCGAGCCTAGTGGCAACACCCTTAAATCGTACAACTATAAACCTTTTAGTTGTACGACTATAAACCCTTTAGTTGTACGACTATAAACCTTTTAGTTGTACAACTATACCCCCATTGGTCGTACAACAATACACCTTTTAGTTGTACAACTAGAGACCCATTGATTGTACAACTGGACTTTTCATTTTATACATCAAAAACAGAAAAAGAGCATGAGAAAGATACTACAAGACAAAATCAGTATGAACGATATCAACAAGATATGCATCATGACACAAGGTAAGGAGAACGACCACCGGAAGGAAGAGCTTTACCAACTCACCTTTGATGAAAACGACCGCGTATCGTTCAATGCACTTTGGGCTTTAACCCATTTCGATGAAGCCAACAACCCGTGGCTCTTTCAGAAGCATGACGAACTGATAGATAGAGTTCTCGTAGAGAAGAATGAGACCAAGCGCCGCCTGATGCTCCATCTTCTTCTCCGTCAGCCTTTCGAGGAAGAATCACTCCGTTCCGATTTCATCGATTTCTGCATCGCCAAGATTACTGCCTGTTCCCAGCCCTACGCCATCCGCTGCTACTGCATGAAGCTCGCCTACGAGCAGATGAAATACTATCCCGAACTCCTCGAAGAGTTAAGAATGGCATTGGATATGCTGGAGCAGGAGGTTCTATCACCAGGAATATTATCGGCAAAAAGGCAAATTATGAAGAAAATCAAGCGAAGCCTTGGAAGTTTCGGGAAATAGTCGTAACTTTGCAAACGTAATATTCTAACAATATAATACATAAATGGATGGAGATACAACTGAACGATTATCACAAGAAAGTCAATGCCCAGATGAAAAAGAGCATGGCTTATTGGCGAGAGCATCCGCTTTCGCTGGAGGAGTGCTTAGCTCAATTCAAGCGCTTGCGGGAACAACGGCTTGCAAGGGAGTCAAAATCGCAAAGTTAAATATCAAGCATTACATCTATGAATAAAGATAGTTCGTGCCAACTATCGCAACATTCAGAAAGGCATTGATTATTCTCCTATCTACCTGGTTCGTTTCTTCAGAAACTTACTCCTAAAAGATAGCTGGGTACTCAAAAACAGATACTTGCATATTCGGCCGACTGATGATTGGAAAGAGCAGCCAAGAATAGGTACCCCACAAGCTATCCTCAAGTACCCCACAAGTACCCCACAAGTTCAGTCAACATGTGGAGACTCTTATTCTATCCTTTAACGATGAATATATGACATCTGCGGAAATTATGGGTGCAATCGGACTAAAGGACAGAAAAAGTTTTAGTGAACTATATTTAAACGCTGCCCTCTCAGAAAAAGCTATTGAAAGGAAATATCCAAACACCCCAAGACATCCACGCCAGCAATATCGAATGACAGAACAGGCAAAGACTTGGAAAGAATGGAACGAGAAAAAGAATAAATAACATCATAATAAAAATAGAAAACAAAAACAAGTAATGAAGAAAAAAGCAACGGTCCTTATCGCCTCTATCATGGCGTTCTGCGGAATCAACACCGCACACGCTGACGAGGGAATGTGGACGATTTACAACTTGCCTAACGCTGTGTATGAGATGATGCAGCGCGAAGGTTTCAGTATGACTTACGACCAGCTCTACAACGGCGAGAACGCCTTGAAAAATGCTGTGGTTAACTTCTCCGGCTATTGCTCAGGCGTAGTCGTTTCTCCAGACGGTTTGGTATTTACCAACCACCATTGCGGTTTCGAGGCTATCAGAAGCCACTCTACCGTGGAGCACGACTATATGCTCAACGGTTTCTTTGCTAAATCTTACGCAGAGGAATTGCCTAACGAGAATATGTTCGTCAGCTTTATGGTTGAACAGAAGGATGTAACCGATAAGGTGATGAGCCTCGGATACGAGCAGCTCGACAACAAGAAGCGCGATGAACTCATCGATTCTCTGGAGAACGAGATGACTAAAGAGGTGAAGAAGAACGATTCTACCCTTCATATCACCGTTCAGCCTTTCTACGAGGGCAACAAGTGGTACGCTACTACTTACCGCGACTTCACCGACCTACGTCTGGTTTTCACGGTACCAAAATCTATGGGTAAATTTGGTGGCGATACAGACAACTGGATGTGGCCTCGCCAGACCTGCGACTTCTCTGTATTCCGCATCTATGCCGACCCTAAGACCAACGGTCCTGCTGCCTACAGCAAGGACAATGTGCCTTATCATCCTAAGCGTTGGGCTCAGGTTTCTCTCCAGGGTTACAAGGATGGCGACTATGCGATGACCATGGGTTACCCAGGCAGCACAGAGCGCTATCTTTCAAGCTACGGAATCCAGACCATGCGCGATGCGGAGAATGCTCCTCGTGCCCAGGTTCGTGGCGTAAAGCAGGAGGTGATGCAGAAGCACATGCGTGCCGACGAGGCTGTGCGCATCAAGTATGACAGCAAGTACGCCCAGAGCTCCAACTACTGGAAGAATGCCATCGGTATGAACAAGTGTATCGATTCTATCGGCATCGTTAATCTGAAGCGTGAGTACGAAACCCGTCTCCGTGCTTGGCAGGATACAGCCAAGGCTGCCAACGATCTCGCCCACAAGGTAGATTTCGATAAGCTCGCCAAGCTCTACAAGGAGAGCGCAGACGTGAAGTATGCCTGGACCAACTTCGCTGAATCTTTCACAAGAAGAAGCAACATCGAGTTCTCTACCCGTGCCATCAAGCTCCAGACCAACATGGAGGTGAAGGGTCCAGAGAAGAACAAGAAGAAGCAGTATCATGAGTTTGAAGATAACTCTGCAGAATGGGATATGGCGCTCGATAAGGAAGTGCTCGCTACCCTCTTGAAGAACTACAAGGAGCACGTAGACAGCAAGTGGTTGCCTAAGTTCTACAAGACCATCGACGCTGAGTTTGGCGGCAACTACGCCAAGTATGTGGATTATCTCTGGGAGAAGTCGCTCATCATGAAGAAGGGCGCCAAGCTCTATTTCAACAAGAAGGGATATGAGAAGGATCCAGGCGTAAGCTTCGGTATGGATCTGAACGATGTATTTGCAGATTTCGCTGCTCAGATGGGCAGCATCAACGATAGCATCGCCGAGCAGGAGAAGTATCTCTGTGCTGCCAAGCTCCGTATGGAGGAGGACATGCCTCACTACAGCGACGCCAACTTCACCATGCGATTGAGCTACGGTCAGGTAGGCGGTTTCGACCTCGGTGGCAAGCCATCAGGCTATTATACCACAGCCGAGAGCCTCGTTGAGAAGATGAAGCAGGGCGATAAGTTCATCGATTACTACGCTGAGCCTATCATGCACGAGCTCCTCTCTGAGAAGGATTTCGGCAAGTATCAGGATAAGACGACTGGCAAGATGCAGCTCTGCTTCCTCACCAACAACGATATTACCGGTGGTAACTCTGGTAGCCCTATGTTCAACGGCAAGGGCGAGTTGATTGGTCTTGCCTTCGACGGCAACTGGGATAGCCTCAGCTCAGACATCAACTTCGACAAGCGCCTGGCTCGCTGCATCGGTGTAGATATTCGCTATGTGCTCTACCTGATGGATAAGTGGGGTCACGCAGACAGACTCCTGAAAGAGATTAATGCAAAGTAAATCCTATCTCTGAATCAATAGAGAGGATATAAAGGTTTATCCTGGGTAAAGATTAGTCTCAGGATGATATAAAAAGAGCGGAAAATCAGCTGTTAACTGTTAACCCTGTTAACTCCTGGCTTTCCGCTCTTGTTTTATTTAGTCTTTCTATTCTTGTTATCTTGCTGATTTTCAGCTTATTTTTATCTTACAGATTCGCAACTTACAGAATCCCAATTAATACTGCGAGATATTATTCAACTCCTTCAATGAAACCTGACGAGGCTTCTCGGCAAGTTTCTTCTTCAATTCATCCACCGTTATTTCTGCAGATGGATTGAAATCGGCAGAGCGCATGTAATCAATTACACTCTGATAGAAAGCCTTGCCTTCCGGGTATTTGGCAGCCTTCTCCAAATCACTCATGCAGACGAGAAGCTTTCCGGCTCCCACCTTCCATTCCATCACCAAACCCAACTTATGATTCCGCTCGATATTATCTATCACCTGAACTACCGGGCGATAATCCTTGGCGAAGTTGTCAAGCACCAGCGGATGCGATTCCTTGATAACTGGGAACCATTGCCAGTTGGTGTGCATTTCCGTAGGGAATCCCTTGAATATCGGATGTTCCGAATTCGTTAGAATGCCCAGGGTTCCTGGAGAAACTTTCTTCTTGTTGTTCTCGCAGATGGTCTTGAACATGCGATAGTTCCAGTAATCGGTCTGGAAGAGTCCTCCAACAGTATAAGGAGTAGCATTATCTGCCTGCGAAAGCGTATCATCGGCAGCCACGAAATGGCTGGAAGCCGTAGGCATCCAAAGCACCTTTCCGCCATGTTCCAAGACTTTCACCACTTCCTCATTCAAATCCTTGGCTATGATAACGCCCTTCTTTTCCAAAGCCTTCTTAGGATAAACCCAAAGTTCGTAGGAGTTTCTCGCCTCTGTTCCTTCAATGTTTAATGTAAGAAGCAGCTTGGTAGGTTTCTGCACGTGGAAAACACCATTCAGTTCACCCACATCCACCAAACCTTCATCGTATGAAAAGATGTTCAATACTCCCTCATCCTCAGCCATCAAGTCGCCCACATTCTTTCTCACTTCACCATCCTTGGTGCTGAAAGTTCCATCATCCATACAGAACAATCCGTTCTCGGCAACCAGATGCCATTTCAGTTTCTTGCCCTTCAGCGAAGAACCGCCATAATTGGCTACCTTTACCTTAGCCTGAATCTTCTCGCCATCCTCGAAACAGAACTTCTTCATTTCCAGCAGAGGAACCACAGGCGAGCACCACTGGCGCCATTCCTCGGGCGTAGTGATTCCCTTACTCTCCATAAACGCATCCAGGATGCCTACGAAAGCACTTCCCTGGCCGGGATAATCCTGAATATCGAGCAGTTGGAAGCCCGCCATATTCCGGGTTCTCAAATCCATCTCTATATCGGCTTTATAGAGTTTCACGCTCCATAAGCCCGAAGCCTTGTGGAAATCATCTGCCTGCGAGAGCATTCCGGCAGCAGCCAGCCTGCGGCGGAACACTTCAAAGTTATAAGGATGAAGCACTCCGGTGTATTTCTTTATTTCCCGATAATCAGGATAGGTCTGAAACTGGCCTGTTTCGTGAGAGATGATTGGGATTCCGGCCTTATCGCAAGCCTCATCAAAATTCATCGTAGAATTAGGATGGAAATGATTGATCATTCCTCCATCGTAGGCATCGGCAAACGAGAAAGAACCACGGGTATGAGTATTGTATTTGCCCCATCCCTCGCCTCCGATGCGACAAGTGGTGAAGTAATCCATTCCTTCTTTTATTCCCTGATAACCGAGATAGTAATTGCTTCCGAAGGTATAGTATTTATCTGGCGCAATCTTGCGGAAATCATCCACAAACTCCTTCATCTTGTCGATGTCGCCCCAGAGTTCATTACCCAGCGCCATCATTCTGAAAGATGGATGATGACCGTATTCTCTGAGGATGTTCTCGCCTTCCTGATGCAGGAACGCCATCAGCCTTTCATCCTTCTTGTCAAAAGAACCCCAGAAAGGAAGTTCCGGCTGGAGATAGATTCCCAGACTGTCCGCTGCCACGAAAGCCGCCTCCGGTGGGCACCAGGAATGAAAGCGCATATGGTTGATTCCATACTCCTTGCAGGTTCCGAGATACTTCATCCAGCCTTCCACGCTCATCTCCACATGTCCCGTCAGCGGCCATACAGCCGCATCGTGCTTGCCACGGAGGAATATCCTATGACCATTGGCGTAGAAGT
>JAJXAL010000086.1:0-17934 GCA_021628325.1 Segatella copri
TATTGGTTGTTTAAGTTTGCGCGGAGTGTGGTTGTGAAATCACGCTCCGCTTTTTTATTTCCTGATTTACATAAACAAAAAACAGACCGACATGAACGCTTGTTCACATCGGCCTGTTTACTCTTTTACTTTTTTACCTTTTTACTTTTTTACCTTTTTACTTTTTTACCTTTTTATTCTTTTACCTTTAAAAGATTGATTGTCTGTGTTTTACCCGTGATACCTGTTACCACGGCGATTCCATTGTCACGAATCTCCACCTTCTCATATTTGGCATCAACAATCACTTTTCCTTTCAATGTCATAACGCCCCAATGTCTGGGAATCTCTTCAAAGGCGCAATAGGCACCAACAGGTTGCGCTATACTGCAGTAGAGGGGTGGCACGATAACTTTACCATCTACCTTCACGCCCCATTTCTTTCCTGCCTGATACAATTCCACATGTCCTGCCTCCGACTTCTCATGCAAAAGAAGCATCTCGTTTGCTTCCATTTCCTTCTTTTGCAACATCGCCTCATGATAGTATTTCTTGCCAAGGCGAGGCATCACAAAATTCAAATCTTCATTTTCATTCTTTGGATGATTGCATCCTATATAAGTCTTCTTCAAATTTGAATCCACCAGGTAGTAGTCCTCTTTGCTGTCCATGACAACGATACGTTCACCATACAGGACAGCACATAACCAATACACATGTTCGTAATCATTACGCAGGAAACATACATTCCTGCTCTCTTCATTGCTCATGCGCATCTTCCCTTCATCACCCTCACAATAGTACCATACCTGACAACCGGGAGCAGAAGGTCTAAATCTGAATATCATATAGTACCCATAATTCAGAAAATCATATTGTGAAGGATGATAGGGCAGAGAAAAATCTTCTTGGGTTCGAGACATGAAGATGTCGTTATATTCTATAAACTCCCATCCTTTTATGTTGACAACATGGGGAGCTTCTGCTACGTTAGTGCCATCGTCGATGACAGCTTTTGCCAACAGGTCATAATAGCATTTCGCCTTTCTGCGAGGTCGGTAGAACAGGATGTTGCCATCCAACAGCTTCATGTCATAGTAATCGCCTGGCTCCAAGACCTGTTCTCCTTGTCGGTTCACTACCGTCATCTTTCCATCAGGCAGCTTGATGATGGCAAACTCCCCTTTGCTATCCACAAACTCACGATACTGTAGTGTTTGGAGCAATTCTTCATGGCTCATCACCATCATCATTTCCGAGTCTGGATGAATCTGAATATCGTCTTGCTTCTCGTTCATCAGGAAAAACTCTCTATCCTTCGGAGTCTCCTTTCTCTTGCCAACTTTCAGCTTTCCCTCGAACATCGCATTCCAGTTCCATACTTGCGAAGGCAACCCGAACACCCGATATAGTCCCACATTATCTATAATCACGCAGTTCTTCTTCCCCTTAGCTACTCGCAATCCACGTCCCACCATCTGCAGATACTTGGCAAGCGACAATGTAGGTCGTGCCAACTGTACAAACTCCACATCCGGACAGTCAAATCCCTCCGAGAAGATGTCCACATTCACCAGCACTTGTATAGGAGCAAGCCCATCAGCAGCCCGCAAGCAAGTAGCCCCAAGCCTATCAGCAACTCCATCAGTAGCCCGCAAACAAGTACCCCCCAGCCCATCACCAGCTCGCAAGCAAGTAGCACCTAGGCCATCACCAGCTCGCAAGCAAGTATCAGTAAGGCGGTCCCATCCCGCACAATCTGGCGAGACCTTTGATGGTCCGCCATCCTTAGAGCGTAGCGGTTCCGAGCACCGAGTAGGGCGGTTTCCTCCCTCTCCCCTGAGGGTGAGAGGGTCGGGGTGAGAGGTGGAGCCCTCTTTAATGGTAAAGAGGGACGGGGTGATTTTAGAAAAATCTCCTTCTTTAAGGGTAAGGGAGGACGGGTGGGTTTTCGGAAAAGAAGTATTAGAAGAAGCTTTGAATCTTTCTATAAGTTCTTTTCGTAAAGAACTTGGCGTTTTACTATCAATAGCAACAGCCGCGATGCCGTGTTCTCTGTAGAACTCGGCAATAGCATTAGCATGAGAAATATTAATAGCATACACGATGCCCTTTCTGTCTTTACCATATTCTTCCAAGCTCCGATAGAGCCTTTCGATGCTCGGTTTCTTATTCAGCAACATATCCATTTCCTTGTTCTGGTAGTCACCGTCTGCCCCTCGCTTCTGCAAGGAGTCGATGAGCCGTTGCGTCACACCATTCGATTTGATGCTCACAAAATCGTATGTCGCCAATCTTCCCTTGCTGATAAACTCAGGAATATCCCACGACTGCACCAAGACATCAAACAGATCCGTGAATCCCTTACCATTCAATCGGCAAGGAGTAGCCGTCAGTCCCAGGAACTTAGCATTTGGGAATCTCTCCCACATTTCCTTATAGGTCTTGGCAAGTGCATGGTGCGCCTCGTCAATCACAATCATCCCCGGTTCTTCCTCTATCTCGTCATAGTGTTTCGATAACCATTGTATCGACACAGCCTTTATAGGAACATTGAATGCGCTAGCCGACAAACAATCTGGCGAGACCTTTGATGCCCCACTCATCCCCAGGCGGTCCCCAAGTCCCTCAGCAGGCCGCAAGCAAGCAGCAGCAAGCCCATCAGCAGGCCGCAAGCAAGTAGCATCCAGGCGGTCCCATCCCGCACAATCTGGCGAGACCTTTGATGGTCCGCCATCCTTAGAGCGTAGCGGTTCCGAGCACCGAGTAGGGCGGTTTCCTCCCTCTCCCCTGAGGGTGAGAGGGTCGGGGTGAGAGGTGGAGCCCTCTTTAATGGTAAAGAGGGACGGGGTGATTTTAGAAAAACTGAAATTCAAAAGAAACTTATTCAAAGTGTCTTTTATCTGAGAAACCAGCTCCCTTCTATGGGCAACAATCCAAACATTACAATTGGAATGTTCCCTCAAAAACGATTCTACGACCGAAGCGAGTAGAACCGTTTTTCCCGTACCAGTTGGCATTTGCGCCATTACGGACCGATGAAGGCGCAACGCCTTCTCAATCCGTTCCTTCATATCCTCTTGGTAATCAAAAAGCTTGATTACATTCATATTTTTAAATTATAATTAAATATTGTTATTTTTTCGCCTTGCCGGTTGACTACTCCGTATAATTTTACTATCTTTGTCAACCAGAAGAAAGAATGATTAATTATGGAACTAAAAGATATATTTTCTAAGCGACTGCGCAACGCACGTCTGATGCGAGGCTTGTCCATGCAACAACTCTGTGTGATGATGAATGATATTGTCACCAAACAATCCGTGTCCAAATACGAACGAGGCGAGAGTATGCCAGACAGTACCATTCTCATCGCATTATGTAAAGCCCTGAACATATCCCCCGACTATCTGTTTCGTGAAAATCGTTCAGCTCTCAATAATGTCCACTACCGCAAACTAACTCGCCTGAGTGCTAAGGAAGAGAAATCCATCAATCTCATGGTGGAAGATACCATTGAACGCATCAATGAAATAGAAGATATTTGTGGCATCGAAAGACATTTTGATGTTTCCTCCTTTACTTGCCAAGTTAAGTCTTTAAATGATGTTTTCAGCGCAGCAACCAAACTACGCACCGATTGGAATATTGGCAATGCAGCCATTACAAACGTCATCAACATCTTAGAGACCAATGGTATCATTGTAGTAGAAGTAGAAGCTTCAGACGCGTTCTCTGGTCTCAATGGCACATTGGAAAATGGAACCCCAGTCATTGTCATTAACAAACAGATGAGTACTGAGCGTAAGCGTTTCACTGCGCTTCATGAATTAGGTCATGCATTGCTTCATTTTCCAGAAGACATGGATGAAAAGATGGAAGAACAATACTGCAATATTTTTGCCAATGAAGTTTTGATGCCAAGACAAACTTTCTTTCAGTCCATTGGTGAGAAACGCCACGACATAGCATTAGTTGAGTTGAAGAACCTTCAATCAGAATTTGGAATATCCGTTGATGCCTTGATGTATAAGGCGAGATATCTTGATGTCATATCAGAAAATCGCTATACAACCTATTGGAAGAAGAAAAATTTCGATTCCAATTTCAAATCACAGGTAGAGAAAAGCATCATTGATGACGAGCACAGCACCAGATTCGAGAACCTTATCTATCGTGCCCTGTCAAGTGGCTTGATTACAGAATCCAAGGCTGCCGTCTTACTCAACAAGACGACAGAGGAAGTATTACATAATTTCGTTCTTGCCTAATGGAAATAGTAATCAGCGATACCAATATATTCATAGACTTATGGAATATTGGACTTTTGGAACGATTCTGTGAGCTTCCTTTGTCAATCCACACCACCGACTTTATTATCGGTGAGCTAAAGACACAAGGAGTGAAAGATGCGATTGCTCAATTACACCAAGAAGGAAAAATCACAATCAAAACTTTCAAAAGCAATGAGTATGCAGAGATTATGTCACTCCAAGACAAGAATCTCTCATTCCAAGACTGCACTGTTTTGTATTACGCATTAAATGGTGATTATAAACTCTTGACTGGCGACCGCAATCTTCGAGTGATAGCAGAACGGCATGGGCTTCAAGTTTCGGGAATAATCTATGTGATGGACGAACTTCTTCACCATGATATTCTATCGAAAGAAGAATATATAACCAAGCTTAAAGCCTTGCTGGAGTCCAACCATCGCCTTCCGACAAAGGAGATTATGAAACGAATCGAGGATTCTCTTTGATAATGTTATGATAACAGATATAGAAAGTGCAACCTTTGAAATTTAAGCGTCATGATACAGAACAAATTATTCCGTGATTGCCTCGCTGCGATACCTGCCGAGCAAAAGGCAGAGTTCGATTTGTCTTTCGGTATAGCCGAGCGCATTAGTGAGATTCTGAAAGCCAAAGGACTCACCCAAAAGGATTTCGCCCGATTACTCAACAAGCGAGACTCAGAAATCTCCAAATGGTTAACAGGCAGGCATAACTTCACGACTCAAACCATTGCTCGTATAGAAACAGCTCTAGGTAGTAAACTCATCAGCATAGCCCATTGATTGGGCTATGTCCTATTTGTAATATCTGCACAGCCATTCATAAATATTCCAGTAACAGGCATTTTCATTTTTCGTACTTAATATTTATTGTTTCATTACACCCCATCGTTATCTGACAACAATCCATTCCTTCTTTTTGACATCATAATGAATCTTGTCACGATATACATCCAAAAGCATTAATGCAGAATCAACCTTATTTGCTTGAAGATAATAAGACTTACCATCATCTATAACTTTAATTCCATATTCATGCTTTATAAGTTTCATTTTATTCTCTAAGGCTGAAATTTTCCGTAACAGTTGATAGTTTTCATTTATTAATTCATTTGAATCTGGTGAGCCATTAGTTTTATGCCGTTTCGAGTTCCTTTCTTTGTCGATTCCAAGGGTTCTTACCATTTGTTCATATTTCTCAATGATTGCATTTTTATCACTAACATCTCTCTTCAAATTTAAATTCGACAAATTAACGATAGCTGCAAATGCAACTATTAGAATACAAAATATGCAAGAAATCATAGCAACAATTCGAGCCTCTCTCCTAGCTTTTTCTGTTGTAGACTTAAACTCTTCCATCAACTCATTTGCACGTTTTTGGTACTTTGATACATCTATACCAGTAGCCTCCAATTGCCCCAATTCTTCCATAATGTCATTATACGTTCTACTTTCCATGTATTGTATCGTTTGAATATTTAATAAACTTTTCTTTTAACTCATAATAAGACTTCAAGAAGTTCTCTTTTTGCTCCAAGTATTCTCTTTGATGCTTAGTTTCTATTTCAGTTATTTCACGAGTCATCATTATTTTCTCGTAATATGTACCTAACCAAAAACAACTCGTACAAGAAACAAAAAAGAAAGAACCTACAACCTTATATTTCTTTATGACTGCAGTCAACTGCTCAATATTTGCTTTTTTCTTTTGCATCACATTGTTATGTATTAAAAAGGCAAATCCTTTCCCTGTTTTTCATTAATCATAGGCTCAAAGCCATTGACAGGAACAGGATTCTTGGGAAATGCAGGTTTATGGTTCAAACTATCCAAACCAAAAATAGAGCAAAAAGTGACCTTGTCGTCATCCACAACACTTACGATATTTCGATAGTTTGTTGAAGAAGTATAAGAACGGACACTATTGACAGAATGGTTCACTAAAGAGAGGCTTTGACTATTTTGAATTAATACCACCTTATCAAAAAATTCCAAGATACACCCACTAGGTACAATACAGCTAGACAAAGGCTTGTCTATAATATCCTTATCAAATTTTGCAAAATTTGTACTTCTCGAAGATATATAATAAGAATCTGCCAATCCATTTGCTCTTACCGTAGCATTGAGTATTGATCCATCACTCATTACAAAGAAGCCCTTCTGCGAACTATTGAAACTATAAACTATATCTTCTTTATCTATGTTAGATTTATTAAAGAGAGTTTCCATACCATAGACTTCTGTTCCAAACTGCTTTATAATTTTCCTTTCAGAAATTTTAGCCTTGGAATAAAAATGTTTCTCCTCTGTGTCTTTTTTCTGCAAATACTCATTTCGATAATAGTCAAACTCAGAAGTACCCTCATAATTCATCAAATCAGTTGTCATCCAACCGGTACGTAGAGAGCGTTTACATTGAGGATGCCGCTCATCAAGCCTAAACTTTGAATCAAAATCTAAGATTTCACCAGTCAAAAGCCCATCCCAATCAGCAGAGATAACAACAGAGCCATAATTAGCATTCACCCCAATCACTTTGCCATCATAGCATTTTTCCAAATGAGAAGGATTTATCTGGTAGTTATCTTCCAAGTTCAGTCGAGATTCATACAGACCATCCTTGCATCCAAGAAACAACCGATAGCCATAGAGTCGTATATCCAGAGGTATGGATGAATATTCACCGATGCTTTTACACTCTTCTTGAATATCTTTAAAATTTAATTCAAATTCTATTTCTTTGGCAGCTTTCAACCAAATTTTTTCTACCACCTCTCTTATCTCTGTTACACCAAATATAATCTTGGCTGCTTCACCCTTAGAGTACTCATTATGTAAGAATATCAATTCTATCAAACTAGAGTACTGAGGATATTCATATTTTAAGCGATTTACAACCTTATGATAAGAAACGTATAGCAATTGTCCATCTGCCATAACAAGAAATAGATACCCACCATAGAGATAACAATCTATAGCTTCCACATTAATTGAAAATTTAACGACAGGATTCATAAGATATGTTTTAAAAGTTTACGATAAATTCCTTTAGAAATTACATTGATGGAGTACCAATGTTCCACAAGTTCATCTCCAATATATTGGCTATTGGTAGGGTAACCATGCCATGTGTCTTGTGCATTAGGAGGAATCGGGAAAAAGGCAAGGCGTTCACCAGTTTGACCAAGTAAGTTTTTTCCTTGATTCAAAATGGCATAAAGACCTTTACCATCATCATTCATCCATCTTTTATCTATCACCTTTATGTTCTCAGGATATGGCAAACCAGTATGAACATCTGCCAAATTGAATATAGAGAACTCAAAATTAGCATCATCAACCCATCTAGTCTTATCTTTCTGTTTTTTTGCCTTACATCCATGATAAGGAGCAGGTTTATAAACATGTCCTTGTCCGTTTGGACCAAAAACAATCTCATGATTTTCTTTTTCCCTTTTTCTCATAACCAAATTGTATATTCTATTCAGGCTACTAAGCTCCCATCCCTAAGAAATAGCTCAATATAAAAATGGGAGAGGAAGTCGTTAGCCGTATATCTATTATTTCTTGTTCTTTACCCTCCAAACATACATCACCGCTCCCGCAATCTTCAACAATCACAAATGCTTTAATTCTCTCTGCACCACATCTAAATCAGCAGAAGCAGAAGACCCCCAGGCGGTTCCTGCCCGCAAAACATGACGCAGACCTTTGATGATCCGCCAACCTTAGAGCGAAGCGGTTCCGAGCACCGAGTAGGGCGGTTTCCCTCTTCTTCCCTGAGGGGAGAAGACAGAGATGAGAGGTGGAGCCTTCCTTAAGGGTAAGGAAGGACGGGTAGGTTTTCGAAAAACGGGCTACTAGGCTCCATCACCGAAAAGTAGCTTAATAAAAGCCCGTATATCTTTTAAAATCTATATAAAGCAAACTTTCTCCACGCAAGGTGATATATTCTAGCAAAAGGCTCGCAAATCACCTCTTCCGGATAACTTGTCAAGAAACGGAGATTCCTTTTGAAACGACGTTGCGCTTTCTGAAGCTGATAAGAGAGCTTTCCTTTCATTACAACTAAAGTCTTCATCCTTTCATCATAATGTCCGAAGTTTCCTGCAGCCATCATCTCTTCCATGAGGAACACTCCATGTTTTTCCGAAACAGGACACAATAGCTCTTCATCATCAAGACCGAATACTTCTTGAAGTACAAACATCAAAGCTGATGCAAAGCGTTTCATACCACAATCACAGATATGTTTCATCAGTACATCAACATTCATCAACTCTGACGGCTCTTGTCGTTCTTTCTGATATGCTTTCAGAAGAACATAGAAATCAAGAATCTGCCGCATACCAACACCTTCATCCAACAGATGCCTATAAATGTGGGGCATCTGGAAGATTAAATCATAGTCAACTCGCAGTTTCTTAATCAATCCACATTTATCAATTTCCTTATTTTCAAGAACAGCAGACTTGAATAACTTCTGAAAGCATAGATTACTCCAAGGAGCATTCAAGAACGAAGGACGAAAATGAATCTCAACTGGAACTCCATTCACAGGTTTCACCTCAGCATGTAAATGGCATAAGGATAATAGGATTTTCTTTCTTTGACAATAATCAATGATAGACTTTACAGGATGCTTAGTCTTTTCCTTTGGCCAAATCCAGACATCTACATCACCACAGATTCTTAACTGTCCTAAAGAATGTTCCAAGTTCAAAGCATCATAATATACATGATTAGCTTGACCTTTCAATATACAAGTTTCAAAGCCATCTTTGTCAAGCGCCTCGGTTAAGCGAAGGCATACATCAGTAGTCTGTCGGTTCCGATGCTTGATACTTTCCACCATCATCGCCCATTGCAAAACCACATTTCTTGGAGGCCATTGCTCTTGCGGCAAACGCTCAATACCTTCAAACATAATCCCAACAAGCGCCTGCTTCTTGGCTAACCCCAAAACCTCATTCCATTCCTTTTCAGAAAGCGTATGTGATAATCTAACAGGTTTTCCTATGGCTGATTGAAGAATAGTATAAAAATCCTGCAATATCATTTCTTCAACCCTTGATACACTCCTCCTACTTCATCAGCAATCTGGTCCCAATCATACTTGCTCATGTCGTAATTCACATGCTGCAATGGAGCCTCGATAATCTTTCCGAGCTTTTCAGAAAGTTCATCCACGTTACCACAATGGAAATAATCATCCTTTGGTAAGCCAACCTCCAGATTCGCAGGAATATCACTCACTACCACCTTTACACCATAGCTCATCGCCTCCAACAGGGCAATCGGTAAACCTTCGTGCGAAGACGGAAGACAATAGCAGCGGCAATTCGTCAACAGCGAATGTAGCTTTCTGCCCTTGATAAAGCCAGTAAGCACCACACCATTCTCCCTTGCCATCTGCTTCAATCCCAACGAATACTCATCCTCAAAATCTGTATCACCAGCCAGCACCAACTTGTAGCCCTGCTCTATCAACTTTTTATTCTTAACTATCAACTGTCTATACGCTTCCACCAGATGATGCAGGTTCTTCTCAGGCACAAATCTGCACATACCCAGGATATACTTGCCCTTCTCTATCCCCAGTTCCTTGAAATATTCAGGATAGTCGCAGATTTCAGGCTCAGAAACACCATTATATATAAGGTGTACATTCTTCGTCCTTCCATATTTACGGGCAATGAGGTTCTTGATGACATTCGAGATGACGATGACATCATCGGCAAACATGCAGCCCATACGCTCACCCATCTTCAGGATAGTCTTGGCAGCAAATCCCCACTTGTCCCTGTCATAGTCTGGGCCATGATGCGTAAATACCACCGTCATGCCCAGCAATTTGGCGTATGGCACCAGCAAGGCAGGACCGATGGCATGGATATGCAATACATCAGCGCCCAACTTCTTCGCCTCATTGATGGCACGGAAAGTATGGATGATAGCCTCGAAACTCTTCTTCTTAGGAGAAGGAATCGTTACCAGTTTCACTCCATTCCACTCCTTCAAGTCGTCATGCACATAATTCGACCTGCGGATCAACGTCACGTCATACCCACGAGACACAATGCGAGGAAATAATTCCTCACAATGTGTTTCTACTCCACCCATGATATTAGGAATACCACGAGTTCCTGTCACTACTATTTTCATGTTACTTGATTTCGATATTTCTATCTGTTTCCTTCTTGGTAGCCTCATAGCCCTGGCTAGCCACGTCAGCGTTTACGATGTCCTCGCCACGCTTGCCCTTCAAAGCCTCCTTTGAATCGGCAGAAAGACCATTGTTCACCACTGCATTCATATCGCAGGTAGAAAGCTTGTCAAGCTGCTCCTTGGTTACCTTACCATCACGATATTCGCAGCAGATAGGGTTCTCATACATAGAGTACTTCATACCGAGCAGGCTCTTCAGCTTGTGCTTAGCCACCCACAGGGCAGGAGTCTTGATGTACTTGTGCATAGCAGGAGAAACAGAACCGATCATCCAGCAGTTTCTGTCGCAATGTCTTACCTTCTTGCGAACCTGCTCAGCCTCAGGAGAACTCCAAAGCTCATCCCAGGTCTGGCGGTTCAGGTTACCCATCACCTCCTTGTCCTTGGTACCATTACATGGCATCACATCACCGTATGGGTCGATGAAGAAGGTGTCGAAACTCATATCGCAAGGCAAGAGACGCTTCTGACCATAGATATAGTTGATGAGTCCATGGTTGAAGTAAGCACGGAACCACTTCTTAGGAGAGTTAGACTTCAACAGTTCGTTCACCAGTTTCTCAAAGTTCTTAGCCACCATCGGACGGTCGTGAATGATGTTCTTAGCCTCTACGAAGTAGAAAGAGTTATGGAGCGATGCGGTAGCGAACTCCATACCCATCTTGTTGCTCAACTCATAGAGAGGCACGAGGTCAGGAGCATTCTTGTCCTGAACGGTCATACCGAAGCCCACATCCTTCAATCCCATCTCACAGAGCTTCTTCAAGGTAGTATAGCCACGGTTGAAACCATTGTTCAGACCACGGATTTCATTGTTGGTCTGCTCCAAGCCCTCTATAGAGATACGGATACCAATCTGAGGGAACTCCTTCGCCAGGTCGATGATACGGTCTGTGAAGAAGCCATTGGTAGAGATCACGATACGGTCGCTCTTCTTATAAAGCTCACGTACGATATCCTTCAAGTCCGTACGGATGAAAGGCTCACCACCTGTGATGTTGGTAAAGTACATCTTAGGAAGTTTCTTAATAGTCTCTATAGAGATTTCCTCCTCAGGCTTAGAAGGAGCCTTGTAACGATTACACATTGAACAACGCGCATTGCAACGATAAGTTACAATGACAGTACCATTTAATTTCTTTTCTGACATAATATATTTATTTATAATATTCCATTAATTTATGATAATAGGCCTCGGAAGAATATCTTTCGATGGCATCTTTTGCGATGGCTTGATAATCAAAGTCATGCGCAAACATTTTTTCTATTTTGTCCTTCAAATCCTCCACATCACCAGATGTAAAGGTCATACCATTAGGAACCATCTCCGTAGCAGACTTACCACCCTCAACTATCAGTTCCGGAATGCCTCCGATATTCGCACCCAACACAGGTGTACCCAGACTCTGTGATTCAATCACGGTAAGAGGATTGTTCTCGCTCCATTCAGCAGGAAGCACCATCATGCGAGCCTTCTGGAGGATAGGCATGAACTCCTCCCATTGCATCTGCCCCTTGAACTCGATATGAGAACAGTTCTTATAGGTTTCCTTAAGTTCCGAAAGCAGCTCACCATCACCTATTACGATCAATTTCTTGTCGAGCTGAGCTGCCGCCTTACACAAGGTTCTTACACCCTTCACCTCATTCACTCGACCCAGATAAACATAGTAGTCATCCTTTATCTGAGTCTTTGAAGAGACCTCCGGAAGTTTCGTCACATCGATGAAGTTGCAGAGCACTCTGAACTTCTCTGGAGAATAACCACCCTTCACACAGGTATCCATCATAAACTTCGATGGAGGAAGGAACCAGTTCACATACTTCTGCAACACCTCCTTGTTCCATTTCTTAGCCTCCAGATAACCCACGATTGCCCCAGGAATACTTCCCGGCATACAGCGATGCTTCACCACTGCCAGTTTATCCGTAAAGCATTCCTCGCACCACTTGCCATCTCTCATGCATGTATAGCACGGACAAACGAGTTTGGTATCATGCAATGTCCAAACCACCTTTGCTCCGTATTCATGCGCCAACTTGGCTATCAGCGGAGAAAGCTGTGTATGGATATTGTTCAGATGCACCACATCTGGCTTGAAGTCATTTAGCAGTTGCAAGAACTTGCTCTTCACTTCCCCATCGCCAAACGGACGGGTAAAAGCCATCAATTTGCTCATATTCTTTGGAAAGTATTTCTTCCAAGGCGTATCCAGATTCTCCGGATAGTCCATGGCAAATACTGCCACATCATGCCCATGCGCCTTCAGCAGCTTTTCTAGATTGAGCATATAAATACAATCACCGCCACGGCGGTAATAAAACTTATTTGCTAATAAAATCTTCATTTTGTCCAAGAACTTATTTTGCTTCCCACAAAGGGGAAACTTCAATCATTTTCCCCATTCTTTTTACTATTATATTCCTCCAACGACTTAAAGATAGAATCTGCTAACCTTGTCCCTGTAGAGATAAACTTTGCCAAAACCCTCAATTGCTCCTTACAGGCTATACTCTCCGTAGGATGAGGATAATTAATGCAATGAGCTATCTCACCCCAAATCTCCTCAAACAAGGTCCGAACCTGAATCTCACAACATACATGGCTACGCTCATTGTTTGGTTTTACAACATAATGAATACTTGTATAATAAGTATCACGGACATTACATTGCAAGCCCAAACTCTCAAAGAATTTCTTCGATTCAGGATCCCAAGTATTAGCAACAGGAGGTTCAACCAATTTCCATTCTCCCTCATCTACAAACTTCATAATGGCATTATGAATTTTGACAAACTGATACTGATATAGATGAAGAACTCGAATACCTGCAAAATCAGTGATTTTCTCAAACAGGTTTTGCTCATTAATCTCATCCCCTCTCTCCAACTTACGCAGAAGCTTATCCCTCAAATGTTCCGGATCTTTCAATCTCCATTTCAGAGAATGAATAACAGGTAGAGGTGGTTGGTTCAACGATGGCTCATGTAGGAAGAAAGAGTGTACGCTATCAAGAAACCTCTCATACATATACTTATCTTGCTCATACAACCCTATCAAAGCATCAATATCAACCAATATTCTATTCATCTAAAGTTGCTATTCTTTCCAAAAACGCCTCTGCAAAAACTCTATATTTCTCCCTTGTAGGATAATACAATGAAGATGCATTTCCTTTTATTGTACTTTTATCCTCACTATCCAAATCACAATTAGGCACTTCCCAAATTGGTTTTTTATATTTCTGACTCATATTAGGAAGCGTATTATGTGAGTGCATAACAGCCGTATTACCTATCGGGTTATGCACCATATCAGAGGAAAGGTGTTTACGAACTTCTTCTACTACATATTTTTCTATAACAGAAGGTATTTTTTGTGCATAATTATAATGAGCTTGCGCTAAATCCCATTCATTCAAATGCTTCTGATATTTTTTTGCATTATAAATAGTATATCCCAAAAATTGCACAAATTCATTAGGAAATCTTTCACGCTTACTGTTTGATATCAATTTATATATCGTATCAAATTCTTGTTTCCATTGCTTTAAAGAACTTCCTATGTTTCTAATACCATACATAGAAAACATATCTGGAAGACAAGGCACTATAAATCCATCCACTGTAGAAATAATAACCTTATTTAATGCACCCAGACTAGGAGAAGTATCCATCAAGACAAAATCATATCCGTCTCGCTGTGCATATGCTTCTGCAATTGTTCTTATCCTTGTAATCGTACGAATCGCCAAAGGATCACCTTGATATACATCACTCCAACGTCTAGAAATAGCATTCTCAAAGCTATTAATTGTCAATCTACCTGGAACAAGCCCCAATCTACCATTTAACATTATAGCAGGTGGCAATTCCGAAATTTGAGAATCATCAATACCATCTTCCGTAGTTTTAAGAAGATAGTGAATACTTCGAGGACTTCCATTAATCTTTCTGAAGGTTTCTTCATCTGCCATTTTTTTTGCACTGCCAAAATCATCAATGAACGGATCTTCCTCTTCCCAAATATGTTCCAAATAATCCTCATTAATACCGCAAATAGTCAGATTACACTGAGGATCCAAGTCTATCATCAAAACTTTTTTTCCCATTTCAGATAAAATCCAAGAAAGATGAAAAGCGAGCGTAGTTTTTCCTACGCCGCCTTTATTATTGAATAATGAAACTATTTTCATAATTTACTCCTCCTCAGCTGTTACTTGACAAGTCAACTTGCCATTCTGTCTTCTTTCTTCAATTGTCCAATTAGCCATAACAAAAATCTTTATTTTATCAAACTCACCAATGCAGATGCTACATCAATAGGCTGAATGTTATATGAAAGTCTTCTGCTATGCTTACCCATCTCATAAAGTTTTGACGAAGAACTATTCATTATTTTAAGCATTGCCAGTTTTAGTTCCTCTGTACTATTTTCATTTATTGTATATCCATTCAATCCATTTACAACAAACTTGTATGTTGCACCACAATGTTTAGACACAATAATAGGCATTGCAGCTGCAGCTGCCTCATGAATAACCAATCCCCATGGTTCATACAAAGACGGGATCAAAGCACAGCCAGATTCATTCATCAACTTACATATCTCTGATTGAGGCATAAATGGGCGCAGCTCTATATCTGCATGTTTCTGTATTTCATCTGCCATATCTCCATTGCCAATCATTGTTAGTTTCCAGCCTTGTTTATCCGCAATACCATCCCATGCATCTATAATATTACCAATTCCCTTTACAGGGTTCAATCTTCCGACAAAGATAAATCGCTTAGGGAAAGACATCTTTTTGCTTTCAAGATCAACCTGTTGGTACAGTCCATTATTTGCACAATAAAGAGGTGTCAGTATTTGGTCTCTTTTAAAACCGATTCTTGTAGCATAATCCACTTGCCATAAACCGGCAGAAAGTATATGCGTAAAAGATTGACCATAGGTGAATCGGAATGCAAGCTTTTTCATCCAGTTATGCAAGTTTCCTGTCCATTGAGCATCACTTCCACATACTACTGGAATATCATTGTGCTTTACAGAATATCGCCAAATATATTTCCAATACCATTTTTCCATAACCTCCGAAACCATAATGAGTACAGGATTTACTGAATCACAATAAGATTTGAAGCTTCCATAACTAGAGAATGAAGATAAATTTTTTAATTCCATACCCTCAATCTCCGGCTTATAAGGAGTCAATTTTTTCTTATCAATTTGCACAACATTAAGCCGATACCCCATCTTTGTTATTTCCTTAAATACTGGAATATTATAAGGCATAACCTCAGCATACAATACTAATATATTCATAATTTGATTTAAAATTTTGTTATACAATTTCTATAGGCTTGAGGTATTCCCATGTCGAACATCTCTCCGTCCAACTGTACTCCCATCAATCCATATTTACCTCTTACTTGTTCCAGGGCTGTGGTCAATTCTACCTCGCCTCGTTCGCTTACCACGCCATCGTTGATGTTCTTTTTCAACTGCTCGAAGACTTCTGGAGTCAACACATACTGTCCAAAGACCGAATAGTATCTCTGTTCTCCGTTATGCATTTTGACGGCAAGCTGGTCTTCCGCATAAGAGACTTTTGGTTTCTCACAGAACCGTGATATATTCATCACTGTCTCATCACGATTTTCCCAACAACCCGACATAATGCCATAATAACTTACGTCCTTCAGAGGTATGGAATGTATAGCAATCATTGGCTTAGAATACTTCTCATAAGCCTCCATCAGTTGTAAGGCACATGGTTTGCTCTTGTTGGAGCGATAGATGGTATCACCCAATAACAAAAGAACAGGGTCGTTGGCTGCGAAATTGGCTGCTAGGGATACCGCATGTCCGAATCCTCGTTTCTCGGTCTGATAAACATATCTCAGTCGCTTTCCAATCTCCAGAATATGGCGTTCGAAATTCTGGTCTTCAACCTTCAATTTGTTGAAGTGCTCATCAGCCAAGCGTGTTTCGAAATAACGTCGGTATTCCTCACGTTCCTGCTCGCTACCCAATATCAGGCAGATTTCTTCTATTCCGCTATTCACCAGCTCTTCCAAGAGTATTAAGATGACTGGCTTCACCTTGCCATCCTTGTCCACTATCGGGAAGAAATCTTTCTTCATCGTACGAGTGGCAGGATAAAGTCGAGTACCGAAGCCCGCAACTGGGATAATCGCTTTTCGTATGGTATGGCGAGCTTTCAATGTCAAAGCATAAGCTGACATACCAAGTCCATTGAGATAGGCGATAATTTGCTGCTGGCATTTCTCGTCCTTAGCCAGAAATTGGATGGAGCCATCTCCCTGAGAGCCTACGCCTTTTCCTCCATAAGACAAATCTTTGAGATAGGGATCATTGAGGGTTTTATGCAAAATTGGTGATTGTAACTGAGAAGGGCACATCGGTGCTACTTTCTCGTCAAAGATGGTCTGCGCCTCCGTCATCAACTTACCCAAAGCTTCTGCATCACCTTCTTTCATAAAATCGACAGCCTTCGAAACTATCTTATGATTAATCGGACCTAATGCATCCTGTATAGCTTGCTCCTTCTCATTGTCTGCAAAGGGGAAAGCCTTGTTCAAGTCTTTCAAAATCTTGACCGTGTCTTTGGAAGCATTCAAGTCTGCAAATACCCAATAAAGGTTTTTCTTTACATTGAGTCGATTGACATCTATCTCCTCACCATCGAACTTCATCAATACAGGACGCACACCAAAAGCACAAGCTTGATCCAAGCGCCCACAACGAGAAGCCGTTCTTAACTCACCCACATAGGCAATATTCATCTCTCCCATTGTAGAAAGATTCAAATCATACAGTTCATTGAATGCCCTACAAACGAGCACACAAATGGCAGCACTGGAGGAAAGGCCACTCTTCAGAGGAAGTGTCATGCCAGTGATATGTATTTTTGCTCCCCCAATTTTGTACCATTCGAGCATATAGCTAGCCACACCAGCACAATAAGAAAAGAAAGAGCCAGAATGAGCGACATCTTTTAATGCCTCGGCATTCATTGGGCACTCAAAATCATGCCATACCTCTTGCAAGGAAGATGCCGATGATGTCATCTCAAAGTTCTCCGATTTCTCTACTGTTGCGAATATACCTTGTTCCGTTCCCGTGACGATGGCCTCACCAGCCACCAAGGCGCTATTCATCGAGCGATACTTTCCTGCCCAGTCGCTATGTTCACCAAAAAGGCACAAGCGACCAGGAACAAATAATTCTATTTTTTGCATAATTACATAATTATTTTCTCATATTAGTTTATTTGGATTTATTTTATAAAAACGTTGACGGCATTATAGCCTATCTATTTCTCACTCCCTCCTTTTCCACTCACCCACATCGCTTATCACCGCCCCGAAGTCGTAGCCGGCTACGGAGAGCATCTTTT
>JAJXAL010000087.1:0-17539 GCA_021628325.1 Segatella copri
GCTGGATAGTAGCAGAAATCGGTCGCCAGCCTTGGACCATCCAAGACCTGCTGCCAGTAAGTGCCGCCATCTCCGACGTCGAGGCAGGCAGCGTGGCCACCACCTTCTTCATCTTCCTGGCACTCTTCACCACCATGCTTGCCGTGGAAATCAGCATCCTGGTGAAGCAGATTAAGAAAGGACCGGAATATGAATAAAAACTTAAGATGATAAACTTAAGATTATGAATTAACTTTATGACATTAGCATTATGACATACGAATTTTTGCAATCATACTGGTGGTTCCTCGTATCATTATTAGGAGCCCTGCTGGTGTTTCTCATGTTTGTACAGGGAGCCAACACCTTGATATTCTGTTTGGGAAAAACGGAAGAAGAGCGTCGCCTCATCATCAACTCTACGGGACGAAAATGGGAGTTCACCTTCACCACGCTCGTCACCTTCGGCGGAGCCTTCTTCGCCTCGTTCCCATTGTTCTACAGCACCAGTTTCGGCGGAGCCTACTGGCTGTGGATGATCATCCTGTTCTCGTTTGTGATTCAAGCCGTGAGCTATGAATTCCAGAACAAGATAGGTAATTTTCTTGGACCAAAGACCTTCCAGATCTGCCTCATTATCAACGGCATCGTGGGTCCGCTGCTTCTTGGCGGAGCCGTAGCCACCTTCTTCAACGGCAGCAATTTCCTGATAGACAAGGGCAATATTACCAACAGTCTGCAACCCGTCATCAGCCGCTGGGCAAACGCCAGTCACGGTCTTGATGCCCTGCTCGACCCATGGAACGTGGTGCTGGGACTTGCCGTACTGATGCTAGCCCGCATTCTGGGCATGCTCTACATCAAGAACAACATCGAGCACCAGCAGATTCAGGAGCGTTGCACCCGCCAGTTGCCATGGAATGCCCTGCTCTTCCTATTGTTCTTCCTGCCATTCCTCATCAGATTGCTGGTAAAGGACGGATTCAGCACTTCTTCTTCCGGCATTACGATTGAGAGCATGAAGTATCTTCACAATCTTCTGGAGATGCCAATCTTGATTGTAATATTATTAATAGGTGTAGTACTCGTTCTTTTCGGCATTTTCAAGTCATCGAGGAGCGTGCAGTATAGAAAGGGAATCTGGTTTACGGGCATCGGAACCGTGCTTACCGTGCTGGTTCTGCTGCTGATAGCCGGCTGGAACAATACCGCCTACTATCCATCCAACATCGACCTTCAGAGTTCGCTCACCCTCGCCAACAGTTGCAGCAGCGAGTTCACGCTCCGCACCATGGCGATAGTCTCCCTCCTCATCCCGTTCGTCCTCGCCTACATCGTCTTTGCCTGGCGCGCCATCGACCGCAAGCGCATTACGCAGGAAGAAATAGAGCAGGGAGAAGCGTATTAAAAAAGGCAGGGAAAGCCTATTGAATATGCTCCACACGCCCTAATCAGGGCGTGTGGAGAAGACGTCCCATCAAACAAAAATCTGTAACCAATCTTTTGTCTTTCTAAATAAAAGCAGTATCTTTGCAGACATGAAACAGAAAATCATAGATAAAATCAACCGATTGGCAAGCCAGAAAGAGCCTTTTCTCTTTGTCATCAACTACCAGGCAGACGAGACCTTCATCCGCAAGCTATCAGATATAAATCCCGAAGAATGCCTCTTCGATTTCGAAGGAAGAGGGAACTGGAGAGAAAACCATTCGAAAGAAATGGGGGATTCTAAAAGAATTTACGAGGAGACTTCAAGGGAGATTCCAAAGGAGATTTCGGAGAAAAAGTTTTTCAAAGGAACTCCTTTGGACTCTCCTATTTCTTGGCAGATAGCCCCACCCCTTTATGAGGATTACGAGCGAAGCTTCAACATCGTGAAGAGCAACATTATGGCGGGCAACAGCTATCTCACGAATCTCACCAACCGGGTTCCCGTGAACTGCAATCTTTCATTAGAGGATATTTTCCATCGGGCAAAAGGGAAGTATAAACTGCTGCTCAGAAGAAAGAGAACTCAAGCAGAAGATAAAGCTCATCTGAAAGAAGAAGCACAGAATAAAGCTCATCTGAAAGAAGAGAACATAGAAGAGAATCTCACCCCCTTCGTCTGCTTTTCGCCCGAAACCTTCGTCAGAATCAAGGGCGGTAGAATCTACTCCTATCCCATGAAGGGAACCCTGGATGCATCCCTCCCCAATTCCGAAAAGCTGCTGATGGAAGACCGGAAAGAGGCAGCAGAACACGCCACCATCGTAGATCTGATAAGAAACGACCTGAGCCGGGTGGCAGAAGATGTAAGGGTAGATAAATACCGTTACGTCGACGTGCTGCACACCAACAAGGGCGACATCCTGCAAACCAGTTCAGAAATCAGCGGTCGCCTGCCCGAAGATTACCCGCACCATCTGGGCGAAATCCTCGATGTCCAGCTCCCAGCCGGTTCCATCACGGGTGCCCCGAAAGATAAAACCATGCAGATTATCCAAGAGGCAGAAGGCTACGACCGCGGCTTCTACACGGGCATCATGGGAATCTACGACCAGGGCGAACTCAACTCTGCCGTCATGATAAGATTCATAGAAGAAGAAACTTCGTCGGTTGATTTTGAAGCCGACGGAGAAAAGAATTTCAAGGCAAACGAAGGAAAGAAGCCGAAGGAAAGCCGAAAATTGTATTTCAAGGCAGGCGGCGGCATCACTTCGAAAAGCGATTGCCGGAGGGAATACGAGGAAGTGATTCAGAAAATCTACCTTCCGTTTTAAATCCACCTTTCATCTTAGAAAAAATAAAAGAGATTATGAAACAGCAATTTGTAGAAACAATAAAGATCAAGAACGGCAAGGCTCTGGCCCTGCCCTATCATCAGGCAAGAATGGAGAGAACCATCCGCAGGTTCTTTCCAACCCTCGCATCTGAAGAAATAAAACTCTCATCCCTCATTTCACCAAAAGAGGAAATGAACCTTTACAAGGCACGAGTGGTTTATGGCATCCAGGGCGTGGAAACCATCGAGTACGCCCCCTACAAGATGAAGGAGATTCATTCCCTCAAGGTGGTAGAGGATAATAATATCGACTACACCTATAAGAGCACAGACCGAAGTGCACTCAACGCCCTGGTAGCCCAGAAGGACGATTGCGATGAAATCATCATTGTAAAGAACGGGCTCATTACCGATACCTCCTTCACCAATCTCGCCCTTTTTGATGGCAACAGATGGCTCACCCCCAAGCATCCCCTGCTCCTGGGAACCAAGCGTGCCCAGCTCCTGGAAGCCGGCATCATCCAGGAAGCCGACCTCACACTAGAAGACCTCAGAAAGGCGGAAAAAGTGAGTCTCTTCAACGCTATGATAGATTTCGGAGAACGTGAAGTAACCAAGATTTTCCTACCGGATCAAACTGATTAAACCCACAATTATAAAGAAAGAAATCCTACAGCTCTATCACCTCCAAATCATCCGGAACGAAGATTCTACCCTTGAAATTCTCGGCAGCTTCACGGGTATAATTTTCTTTACGATTAGCGAGCGTTTTCTCCTCCGTATGATACAGGATAAGATTCTTCACGCCCAGTTCCTCCGCCAGTTTTCCGGCATCAAGCGCCGTGCTGTGGCATTTCTCATAAGGCTTGAACGTATCGCGGTCGGCATAGAGACAGAACGCCTCACACATCATCCAGTCAGCCCCCACTATGTAGCGTCGGTTCTGCTCGTTATAAGGCTCATCGCCCAGGCACGCCAAGACCAAAGGCTTATCCGATTCATCAGAAGAAGGCAACTCAGCTCGGAATCCGAATTGTTTCTCCTTAGTAGACTGAATATCAAAGCATTCCAGCTTCATATCCCCCACTTCGAAACAATCGCCATCTTCCAGCTGATGGAACACCACCCTTTCAGCCACCTTAGCCAGTTGCTTCTTGGCAAGAATCATGTCGATGATGGTCTTGATCACCTTCATCACCTTGTCGTTTCCATACACATGCAGCAATCCCTCGTAACCCTTACATTGTGCCACCATACGGATTACCCAGATCACACCCAACACATGGTCGGTATGCGCATGGGTAACGAAGAGGTGACGAATGTCAGAAATCTGAACATTCACCTTCTTCAGCTGCGCCAATATTCCGTTTCCTCCTCCCGCATCCACCAGCATCAGGGTACTGGGAGTCTTGAGCAGAAAACAGGTGTTATAAATCTGGGAAACCGTAGCATTTCCCGTTCCGAGCATCGTTATTTTATTCATCTTTTCGTTATTTTTCGTTATGATATCTATTTTCCGTTCACTCCAATCTCTCTTTCCCGAATTATTCCCATCATAAAAAGAGCAGATTTTCAAGCACAAAACTACTCATTTTTTGATAAACCACCAAGAAAAAGCCCCAAAAACTTTGCTTATTCCAAATAATAATCTTAACTTTGCGGCATAAGGGTAGGTCCATGCTTGCCGGGTACTCTGCAAAGGCATAAGAAAAGGTTATTTTTCAAACACGCAGCAAAGATAGGAAATCATTCAGCGGCGAGGGTAAAAACTGATAAAATGGAGTTGAGGCTTTCTAGAAGAAATGGGGACTTCGGGGAGGCAGGAAACAGGCTCATCCCTACCCTCATTTCCTCTTCAAAACAGTCTCAAATCTCAGTCTCAGTTAGGAAAAATGTCACATTCCAACTTCAAACCCGCTTCTTAAGCCTTTATAACTTATTGATTATTAATTAGTTATATATAATATATATAGGAAGCGAGACCATAAAAAAACAACTGAGACTCTGAGACTGAGACTGCAAGCAAGAAAAAATGAACATGAAATTTGATTTAACTCTCTAAAAAGCAATGGATTATAATATTTTTAGCAACATCGCTCCGGCGATGCCAAAACTCAGCACGGGTATTGAATTTGTAAAATTTGCCATCTCTCAGGTATCAAAAGACATGCATGAACCCTTATTTCCGATGCTCTTCCCGATACTCAAAGTGGAGATAAATGGGGCTATTTTTTAGTATTCCGCCCTCAATTAGGAGAAATCATGCCGTATGAAGACCTATCTTGTTGCCGATTCGGGCTATTATAAGGAACAACTGTCCAACATCGTTGAAAACATCTGTTCCAACTTCCGTGAACACGAAGGAAAGAGATTGGAGAAAAATGTTCCGCTATCGCATGGCATCGCACGCTATCGCACAACTAATAAATCGGGATTTCGTATCTTTGCATCGTGATTCAGAAAGCGCGCAAAATTACTTGCCCAGTTGGAGAAAAATATCTCCCTAATTGGGAAAATAAAAAGGCCTGATTTAACCCGATAAAAAAAGAGCCCCCAATGCGGGAAAAACATCGGGGGCTTTTATATTGATATCAAAAATCCTTAGTAAGGAAACAGGAGCGGAAGAACGAAGGTCATCACAACGCCGATGATAATCTGCAACGGCAAACCTACCTTCACGTAATCCATAAACGTATAGCCACCCGCCTTCATCACCAGCGCATTAGGAGGCGTGGAGAACGGAGAGGCAAAGCACATGCTGGCGCCCAACGTAACCGCAAAGAGGAAGGAATAAGGACTCACACCTACCTGCTGGGCCGCCACCAGGGCAATAGGAGCCATCAGCACAGCCGTAGCTGTATTGCTGATAAACATCGTCATCAGAGAAGTGGTGAAGTAGATACCTGCCAAGAGAGCCGTAGGTCCCATCGAACCCAAACTCTCTACCAGCCCCTGAGAAACCAAGGCAGAAGCACCCGTCTTCTCAAGCGCCGTAGACATCGGCATCATGGCGGCAATCAGCACGATACTCTCCCAGTTGATGGTCTTGTAAGCCGCCTCCACATTCCGGAAACAACCGGCAAAGACGGTCAGCAGTCCGGCGATGATAACCGCCGTGACCGGAGCCACAGGAATGAAATCGAACACCATCATCGCAATCATCAGCAGCATGATGGCAGCCGCCACAGGCGCCTTATAATCCAAGAGCACCTTGTCGGCAGTTTTCTCTGGCTGGTCGATAACCACCCAGTTGCTCGTATCGGTAGCCAGATGAGCCAGATTGGTCCATTCGCCCTGCACCAGGAGCATATCGCCCACATGCAGCTTGGTGGCTATCAGATTGTCGGTAATATATTCATCGCCCCGCTTTACGCCCAGCACGTTGATGCCGAAACGCTTGCGCAGGTTGGCATCGCCTATGCGCAGACCGGCAAAATTAGACGTAGGCATCACCACGATTTCGGTCAGTCCCAGGTCGTAGAAATCAATCTTCACATCCTTCATCTTCCTGAGGCCGTAATCGCTGGCAAAGCGTTTCATCTTCTCCTCCTCACCTATTATATATAAGGTATCGTGAACCTGAATGGTGCTGCTGCTCTTCGCCATGTTCTGGCTCACATCCTTCACCAGACCCAGTCGTGATTTCTTCTCGTTTCTTATCTCGATGATACTCACGCCATATTTCTTCTGGATGCTCAGATCCTTCAGGGTTTTGCCCACGATATCCATCTGCTCGCCATTCTCGTCGAGGGCGGCAGAAGAGCGGCGGCTAGGCACGATGTAGCGATGCAGGTTATCGAGCAACTGATATTCGTCTACCAGGTCATCAAGCGATTTGCCCTGCTTCTTTTTCTTACCGCTCTGCTTTTTGCTGAGGAAGATTTTGCTGAGCGGCATGAGCACGATAATGCCGATGGCGATGACGATGATGCCCACAGGGAAGAAGCTGAAGAAGGCAAGCGGCTGATAACCGCCCTCGGTCAATACTTCATCGATAACCAGGTTGGGCGGCGTACCGATGAGGGTGAGCATTCCGCCCAGACTTCCGGCAAAGGCGAGCGGCATGAGGAAACGCGACGACTGCATGCCCGAGCCCGCAGCTATGCTCATGATGATAGGCATCATGAGGGCCACCGTTCCGGTATTGCTCACGAAGGCGCCGATAAAGGAGGTTACGAGCATTACGAGCAGGAAAGTGATGGTTTCGTTGCCGCGCGAGAGCGCCATGAGCTTATTGCCCGTAAGCTTGGCAAGTCCGGTCTGCATGATAGCTCCACCCACCACGAAGAGTCCTATCATCATGATGACGATGGGCGAAGAGAAGCCCGCCAGCGCCTCGGCAGGTGTCAGAATACCCAGAACCAGGAGTGCAGCCAGGGCGGTAAGCGCCACGATGTCGGCCCTCACCCTGCCCCAGATGAACAGGGCTACCGTAATAACCAATATGATAAGTGTTGTTGTCATGTTTTAAAATTTTTATGTTATAATTACTGTATTTATTCTCTCACCTGCTGCGGCGTCATTCCGGTATGTTTCTTGAAATAGCGGCAGAAGAAGCTGGCATCAGCAAAATGATATTCCCATGCCATCTCCTTGATGCTCTGGGCGGAGCGCTTGAGCTGCATCTTCAGCTGGAGCACCACATACTGGTCGATAATGATTTTGGGCGTATGACCCGTTACCTGTCTCACGATATTCGAAAGATACTTGGAGGTGATGTTCATCTGCTCGGCATAATAGTTGACGTCTCTCGATTTCTTGTAATCGCGTTCCATGAGCATCATGAAGCGGTTGAAGAGTTCCCTCACCCTGTAAGATTTCACCTCGTCGGGGCAGTTCTGCGGATTGCGTTGCAGATATTCGTGGAACCCTATGAAGAAGGCCTTGAGCTGATAGAGTACCAGCTGCGAGATACAGGTACAGTCGTGCTGCTCGAAATAGAGTCTGAGGAGAGAAAACATGCTGTCGATGATATGGGTAACCACGGGCGAATCCTGCCGGCATCGGTCCTCGCGCAGGGCTGAATAAACCGTCTGTTCCAGTTGCAGACTGGCTTCGCGCAGCAGAGACGGATTATATTTCAGCATCTCCACTTCGAAGGCAGAAGCATTCATGGCGGCACAGGCATCTCCCTCGCAGGAAGCAGAAGGCTCCACCTTCTTCACCTCTACCACATCATTCGGAAACAGGGTGATGACGGCTCCCTCATAGAGATTCCAATCCTTATAATTCACATTCAGCACGGCCCTGCCCTTGCGGCAAAGGAGAATGGCTCCATAGGTCAATACCTGCGGACCCTCCTGCCACTCGCTCAAATCGGAGCAGAAAAGACTGGCCTCCTGATAACTGTTCAGTTCTGATAATTCTATCATAAATACCTTTTATTCGCTTTTTGCGTGCAAATATACGGAAATTATGTGAGAAAAAAGAACTTTTGTTCCGAAAAAAATCCATGCGGCACGAAAAATTTAAAACGGATATTCGCCAAAATTGCCGTACCTTTGCACCCGAATTCATGAGATAACAGATTTATAAAGAATAATAATAACAGATTTTTGAATGATAAAGAAAATGATGATTGCAGGCCTTCTCATCTGGGGAGGCTCTCTATGGGCTGTGGCTCAAACCAGAATGACCATCGCCCAACTCTTCGAAAGAATCGAAGAAAACAGCAAGTCGCTACGAACCTCGAAATCGGGCGTAGAAGCTGCCAGCATCGGTATCGAATCGGCTAAAAGCAAGAAACTGCCCGACCTCGATGCATCCCTCTCCTTCAGTTACATCGGAAACGCCCTGATGACCGACCGCGACTTCAGTAACGCCCAAGGTTTGAAATCGCCCCACTTCGGCAATAATTTCGCCTTCCAGGCACAGCAGGTGGTTTATGCTGGTGGCGCCATCAACGCAGGCATCCGCCTCGCCGAACTGGGCAAGCAGCAAGCAGAGGTGGGCGTGAAACTCACCCGTCAGCAGGCTCGCTTCATCGCCCTGGGACAGTATCTGGACCTCTACAAGATAGACAACCGTATCAAGGTATATGAAAAAAACATCGAGCTCACCAGCCAGCTTATCGCCGACATCAAGGCGAAACAAACCCAGGGAATGGCGCTCAAGAACGACATCACCCGATACGAACTGCAGATGGAGAGCCTGAAACTGGGACTCACTTCGCTACGCAACAACCGCAGTATCCTGAACCACCAGCTCCTGAATACGCTCGGCATGAACCAGGAAGATAAAGGGGAACAGGAGATGCAGATTATTCCGGACGCTACGATTGCAGACAAGGCTTACGCCAAGGATGGCGAAGCTTACTGGCAGACGGCAAGCACGATGAATTCGCCCCTGCTGGAACAGAGCAGCAACGCCATCAGAATAGCGGAACAGAAGGAGAAAATTGCCAAGAGCGACCTGCTGCCGAAAGTGGCTCTGATGGCTGCCGAGAATTTTGACGGACCTATCCTCTTCGAGTTGCCGCCGATAGACAAGAATCTGAACGTATGGTATGTGGGCGTAGGCGTGAAATACAGTCTCAGTTCGCTCTTCAAGAGCAACAAGCGCATCAGACAGGCTGCCATAGAAACCCGACAGGCAAAAGAAAGCCATGCCCTGCAGGCTGAACAGCTGAACAATAGCGTACAGGCTGCCTACGTGCAATATCAGCAAACCTACGTAGAACTGGAAACGCAACGCAAAAGCGTAGAACTGGCGCAGCAGAACTACGAGGTGATGAACGCCCGCTATCTCAGTCAGCTGGCGCTGGTAACCGACATGGTGGATGCATCGAACCTGAAGCTCAACGCCGAACTGAACGAGGTAGATGCCCGCATCAACATCGTATACGCTTATTACCGCATGAAATACATAGCGGGAGAAATTTAGGAAGTGAAGAGTGAAGAACGAAGAAACAACGTTCGGCGTCCGAAGGGAAAGCCAATTCATCTGCTCTTTTTCAAACAATAAAACAAACATAAATTATGAATAAGAAGATTATCAAGAGAATATATAATGTAGTTATCATCCTCTGTTTTATAGGAGCCATCGGCTGGTGCTTCAGCCATTTTTATCATGGTAGCGACGTGGTTTATACCGATGATGCCCAGGTGAACCGCCACATTACGCCTATCAACACGCGCGTTTCAGGATTTATCAAGGAAATCCGTTTTTCCGACTATCAGCACGTAAAGAAGGGCGATACACTCGTCATTTTCGAAGATTCAGAATTCCGCCTGCATGTGGCTCAGGCAGAGGCTGGGCTGCGCGGTTCTAAGGCAGGTTCTTCGGTTGTATCAGCCAGCATGGGAACCACCACTACCAACGTGCAGACGGCTTCGGCAGGTATCGAAGAGGCACGTGTAGACATGATGAACGCCAAGCAGGATTTTGACCGTTTTGCAGCCCTGATGAAGAAGGATGCGGTAACCCGCCAGCAATATGATAATGCCTACGCCCGCTATCTGGGAGCCAAGGCTCGTTATGAGCAGGCAAGCAGCCGGAAGGCAAGTGCCGCCTCGGTTCGCAACGTACAGACCCAGCAGCTGGGCGGTTCGCGTGCCGGCGAGAGTGTGGCTGAGGCGCAGCTCAATCTGGCCCGTCTGAACCTTTCTTATACCGTAATCGTGGCTACCTGCGACGGCGTGATGGGAAGGAAAGATATCCACGAGGGACAGCTGGTTCAGCCAGGACAGATGTTGGCACGCATCGTAGATGACAACGATGTATGGGTAGTAGCCAACTATCGTGAAACCCAGATGGACGGCATCCAGGTGGGCAAGGCGGTAGATTTTACAGCCGATGCCATTCCGGGTGTAGTATTCCACGGCAAGGTGGAGGCGCTCTCAGCAGCTGCCGGCAACGCCTACTCCATGATTCCGGTAGATAATGCCACCGGCAACTTCGTAAAGGTAGAGCAACGCGTACCGGTTCGCATCGCCCTCACCCGCGATAACGACCCTAAACAGGTAGCCCTGCTCCGTGCCGGTCTGAACGTAGAAACCAAGGTTCGCCTCAAATAGAATGTTCTATAAACTATCAACTATAAATTATAAATAGAATGTTCTATAAACTATAAATTATCAATTATTAATTAAAAAAAATGCCAGGACCTCCTATGTTACAGGGACCCTTCCGCGTCCCTTCGTTCAACGGATATATTCCTCGCCGGTTGCAGCCTTGGATTTATCTCCTCTTCGCCTTCATCTTCCAGATGTCGGGCGGAATTTACGGAGGAGCCATGAGCCAGGTGATGGGCGAGTACAGTTTGATGAGAGAAGACGTGCTCATGATAGTCATGTTCAACGTAGTGGGCGTGGCGATGCCATTCCCCCTTCTCTTCAAGATGAAGTTTCATTTTACCAACCGCCAACTTCTGCTGAATGCGGCGTTGGTAATAGCGGCTTGCAATTTCCTCATCATGTGGACCGATTCGGTTCCCGTGATGTGCATACTCTCTTACCTAGCAGGTTTCTTCAAACTCTGCGGAACCTTCGAATGCATGAGCAACATCCAGTTGTGGATGACCCCCAAGCGCGATTTTACCATCTTCTTCCCCCTGCTCTATAGCGTGGTTTTGGGAAACATGTTCTTCACGCCTTGGGTTACCGAACACCTTATTTATATATACCAGGACTGGCGCATCATCAACTGGACGATGACGGGCGCCCTGCTGCTGGTAGCACTCACGGTCTTCGTAACCACCCACGACTTCCGCTTCATGAAACCCCTGCCCTTCATCAGCCTCGACTATTTGGGATGCTTCCTCTGGTCGGCATGGATGCTGGAGTTCATCTTCTTCTTCACCTACGGCGAGCATTACAACTGGCTCGATTCAAAGATCATGCAGATAGATGTCGTACTCTTTATCATAACCGGCTATTTCTGCATCCAGCGCATGCTCCACATCCGTCATCCTTTCATCGCTCCCGCGGCATGGAAGTATAAACGGCTCATCCCCCTGCTCATCCTCTTCGCCTTCGTAGAGTTTATGGGCAGTACGCCCAAGGTGCTGCAGACAGCCTTTACGGGCGGCGTGCTTCATTTCGGCACGTTTACCACCAATGTGCTCAACTTCGTAGAATGGGTGGGGTCTATCGCCGGATGCCTCTTCTGCCTGTTCTGGTGCAAGGTGCTCCATCAGAAATATACCCGACTGCTCACGATAGGCGTGGCAACGATGGTATGTTATCCCGTAATGATGTATTTCCTCATCGACCCGGGACTCAACATCGAGGCACTCTATCTGCCCATCTTCCTCAGAAGCATCGGCAACGCCATCTTCTTCTGCATGCTTACCGTATATCTGGAAGAGCTGATGCCGTTTGAGCATTTCTTCATGGGACTGACGATGGCAGGCATCATCCGCAACGGCCCTGTTTCGGCGATGTGCTCCGGACTCTACAGCTACGGACTTCGCCATCAGATGGCAGAAAACATGTCGCGCGGACTGCCTTATGATGCCGGCAACCTGCTGATGATCAGCATCCGCGAGCTCTACGGACTAACCTGTCTCATCGGCATCGGCGTGCTCATCATCTTCCTGCTTTGGGACATTCAGCCTATCCGCAGCACCCTGAAGAAGATGCCTGCCTGGAACTTTGTGGGAAGAAAAATGAAGAAAAATCTTGCATAATACAGAGATTTATGCTAACTTTGCAAACAAAAAAAGTTAGCAACATGACAAAGAAAGGTAAACATACCGTATTATTTATCTGCCTGGGCAATATCTGCCGCTCTCCGGCAGCCGAGGGAATCATGAAGAGTCTTGTAGAAAAAGCAGGGCTTCAGGATGAGTTTGAAATCGATTCTGCGGGCATCGGGAGCTGGCACATAGGTCAGTTGCCCGACAGCCGCATGCGCAAATGCGGCGCCGAGCATGGCTACAATTTCAACAGCCATGCCCGCCAGTTCCAGAAGTCAGACTTCGCCCGTTTCGAAACCATCGTGGTAATGGACAACGAAAACTACCGTGCCATTACCTCCATGGCTTCTTCAGAGTCTGATAGGAAGAAAGTAGTGCGCATGGCCGATTTCCTGACCCACCATCGCGAATACACCACCGTTCCCGATCCGTATTATGGCGACTATAGCGACTTTGAGCTCGTTATCACGCTTCTCGAAGATGCCTGCCAGGGATTGCTGGACAGCATTATCGGGGAAGGGTAAAAAGTATAAATTCCTATGCAGTTTGATTTTTTAGAGAAATAAATCAATAAAAGTGCTATTGTTTCGCCAAAACTTTGTATCTTTGCAAATAGATTTGTTAAAGCAATAAGATTATATTAAATTATGCCTAAAGTACTTCTCTATATAACTGCCAAAATAATATGGAACTTTCTGTTTTACAATACAGATTTCCATGAAAACAGAGCTCATGTTCATGTGGGTAAACGAGGGACAGAAGAACTCTGCAAAATTTGGTTAGAGCCAAATATAGAATTGGCAAAACAAGGTGACTTAACAGATAAGCAGGTCAAAGAAGTGATTAAGATAGCAGAAAAATACCAATCTAAATTACTTCATCAATGGAAGCAGTTCAAGAAAGGTAAGACAATAAAAATCATTAAAATAAAAGAGTAAGAATATGTATCAGAAAGAAGGTTATTGGGATGTGAAGCCAAAGATAAAGGCTTTATCCTTTCCCAAAAGAGGTAAGTTTGAAGTTACCCTGCAAGATGGCCGTTCCATAACGATGCCTATCTCTGCATTCCCAAGCATGAAAAAAGTCCCAGTAAAAGAAAGAAACAACTGGTATCTCATGGGGGGTGGCTTTACTTGGGATTCTTGTCCAGAAGTAATCCATATTGAACAGATTTTGGGCAACTATGCAAATTATGCCCACGAGCAAAATGCCTGAAACAGAATTATAAATATTGGGAGTATTCAGCAAATGAAAAAATGCTGATGATACTCCCTTTTTCTTTTTATACCGTAATCTCGCCCGAGCCATAGCAACGATGATGATGCTCATCATAAACTACACAGAACTGGCCGGGAGCCACACCATGAATCGCCTCTTCTGAATGAATCATCCAGCGGCCGTCTTCCAGCTTTTCTATCGTAGCAGGATGATACTCCGGCGTATGACGAATCTTGAAAGTTACCTTCTGCATAGCAACCTCGCGTGTGAGGAAATGGAAATCATGGAGAGGAAAATCCTTCTTGTATGCCGACTGCGGATCATAACCATGACTCACATACAGGATATTGTTCTCTACATCCTTCTTAATCACGAACCAGGGACCGCCGCCAAAGCCCAAGCCCTTGCGCTGGCCGATGGTATGAAACCACAAACCCTTGTGCTCGCCTATGCGCTTGCCCGTCTCCATCTCTATGACATCGCCCGGTTTCTCGCCCAGATAACGGCGGATATAATCATTATAATTTATCTGTCCCAGGAAGCAAATTCCCTGACTGTCCTTGCGCTTGGCATTTATCAGATGCTCCTCTTCGGCTATCTCGCGAACCTCATTCTTGATATGATGGCCGATAGGGAAAATCGCTTTTTTCAATTGCCAGCTCTCTATCTGAGCCAGGAAATCGGTCTGGTCTTTTACAGGATCAGGACTCGTAACAAGCCATTTGTCGCCATTTTCATCCGTTTCGGTCTGCGCATAATGCCCCGTGGCGATGAGGTCGTAGTTGTGACCCATCTTCTCATCGAAGGCACCAAACTTAATCAGGCGGTTGCACATCACGTCCGGATTAGGCGTAAAACCAGCCTTCACCTTCTCCATCGTATAACGGGTTACCTCGTTCCAATATTCATGATGACAGTCAACCACTTGCAGCTTGCACCCATACTTTCTAGCCACAGCCGTAGCCATCTCCAGGTCCTCCTCCGAAGAGCAGTCCCACTCCTCTTTCTCCTCAGGACCAATCTTGATGTAGAAGCAATCAGGATGCAGGCCCAGCTGGGCAAACTCCCAAACCACAACCGAACTGTCGACGCCTCCCGAAAGGAGCACGGCAATTCTCTTATCTTTTATTTCGTCAATATTCAGCATATTCTTTCCTGTTTATAATAATCCGGTTGCAAAATTACGAAAAAAAACTGATATAATGAACATAGAAAGGGCTAGAAATGCATGAGAAAGAGAAAAGAAAAGCCCGCAAAGCCTATTTTCGCTATAGAAAGCACTTATAGCCGCATTCGTAGCTTTTAAATATAAAACGAGTTTTGCTTTCGTTTTTATCTATACCTTTGCAATCGATTTCAGAAATCGATAAGAAAGAATGTTTTTGAAAATTCAGTATTTACATTAATAGATAAAGAAAAATGGAGATTTTAAAAAATCTATTTTATGGCTTCCCAGACCTTTGGGGAGGCGGAGTAGCCCACTCTGTGATGATTCTTTCGCTGGTCATCGCCTTGGGTTTGTGTTTAGGTAAGCTCAGAGTAAAAGGTGTTTCCCTGGGCTTGGCTTGGATTCTGTTCATCGGTCTTATCTTTGGACATTTCTCTCTCAACCTTGACGAGCATCTGCTCCACTTTCTCAAGGAATTTGGCTTGATTCTCTTTGTCTACTCTATCGGTTTGGAGGTAGGTCCGGGCTTCTTCGCTTCGTTCAAGAACGGCGGCAAGAGTCTCAACCTGCTCAGCATGATTGTTGTGGCCCTGAGTATCATTACTACCTTGGTCATCTTCTCATTTTCGGGAACATCCATCACCTCTATGGCAGGTATCCTTTCGGGTGCCGTAACCAACACTCCTGGACTGGGTGCAGCCCAGCAGGCATTCAGCGACCTGCGCCACATCGACGCCCCATCCATCGCAGCCGGCTATGCCATCGCCTATCCTATGGGTGTGCTCGGCGTTATCCTCAGTTTCATTATATTAAGGTTCGCGCTACGCGTAGACAAGCAGAAGGAAGAGGATGAAGCTAAGCGAGGCAAGGGACATCTTGAGGCGATGACCCTGAACACCTTCGCCGTAAAGGTTTCTAACCAAATGGTTTTCAAAGATACCGTCAAGCAGATCCGCTATCTGCTGAAGCGCGACTTCATGGTTTCCAAGATTATCCGTAACAACGGCGAACGCCAGAACGAGGTGGTTAACGGACAGACCGTGATAGAAGAGGGCGACATTCTGCAGATTGTGGCTCATCCTACCGTAGAAGAACCTATCATCGCCCTGCTCGGCGAGAAGGTTGACGTAAAGGACGAGGAATTCAGCAGCGAACTCATCAACCGCCGAATCCTGATTACCAAACCGGGCATCAACGGAAAGAGCATCAGCCAGTTGCAGATTAGAAGCAACCTTGGCGCCAACATTACCCGCGTGAATAGAAATGGTGTAGACCTCATCGCGACCCCAGACCTGAAACTCCAGTTGGGCGACCGCGTAACTGTAGTGGGCAAGGAACTCGCCATCGCTCATACCGAGAAGGTGCTGGGTAACCAGATGAAGCGTCTGAACTACCCTAACCTCATCCCAATCTTCCTGGGCATCATGCTGGGTTGTATCGTAGCCAACATTCCGTTCTTCATCCCAGGCATCAACGAGAATCTGCGTCTCGGACTTACCGGCGGCCCATTGGTAGTAGCCATTCTGATAGGTTATTTCGGACCGAAATACAACCTCGTTACCTACAATACCATTTCAGCCAACCTGATGCTTCGCGAAATCGGAATCTGCATCTTCCTGGCTTGCGTGGGTCTCGGCACAGGCGAACAGTTTATCCAGACCGTAGCATCAGAAAGCGGACTGACCTGGATACTCTACGGCATCGCCATCACCATGATACCAATCATTCTGGGCGGCATCATCGGCAAGCTCGTGTTCCACATCAATTATTATACATTACTCGGCGTATTGGCAGGTGCAAACACCAACCCTTCTGCCCTGGCTTACGTACGTGAGCAGACTTCGGCAGATGCGCCAACAGTAGGCTATGCGAATGTATATCCATTCGCCATGTTCCTCAGAATTGTAACCATTCAGATTATTATTTTTGTATTCGGATAAACATATATGACAGAAAAAGAATTGAAAACCTGCGCTTGCGTAGAAGATAACTGCAACTGCAAGGAAATAGCAGAATCAGAACTCAGAAGAAAACTCGACTTATTATTACGTACCGGTAGCATTCTCATGGAGAGTGCTGCCGACACATCCCGCATCATGCGAACCATGAAGCGTGCAGCAGCTTTCCTCGGTCTCGACGAGCGATACATGCACCTTTACATCAACTGGAACGTGCTGATGGTAAACTATAGCGACGAGGAGCATTCCTTCTCCAAGTTCCAGAGATGCGAGAAGCACGGTATCAACCTCACCTCTATTTCCCAGGTAAGTAAGCTCACCTGGAAGGCCATCAAGGATAACTATTCGCTCGAACAGTATGAGCAGGCTCTGAACGACATCAAGGCCACCCCACGCAGCTTCACCCCTTGGCAGGTAGCCATCGGCGGCGGTTTTGCCTGCGGCGGATTCTGCATCCAGTTCGGTTGCGACTGGCCAGCCTTCTTCTTCTGTTCGCTTGCAGCCATTCTGGGTTTCCGCCTGAGAATGTTCTTGCCAACCAAGGGCTGCAACAACTATGTAGCCATCGGAATTTCGGCTTTCGTAGCCACTCTGATAGCCTGGTTGACCTCATTCCTTTCGCTCAACCCATCGATTGCCGAAGCGCTTCCAGCCTTCATGCATTCAGACACCCCTTGGCATCCGCTGATGGCATGTGCCCTCTTCATCGTGCCGGGAGTTCCACTCATCAACTTTGTAAGCGATATGCTCGACGGATATATTGAGGTGGGAATGGTTCGTGCCCTGAACACCCTGCTGATGCTCTTCGCGATGGC
>JAJXAL010000010.1:0-59638 GCA_021628325.1 Segatella copri
CTTCCCAAGCCTGTGAGGCGGGTTCGACTCCCGTATCTCGCTCAAGTATTGATAATCAGCCACTTACATCGTTTTTCACTATAAAAACATAATCAAAAATCATCATTTTCGCCCACAGAATAGGTACAAAATCGTGCATAATGTACGCCAATGTGAGTAGTTTTGTGAGTAATATGTGAGTAAAATTGAGTTGTGAGTAAAATCTGTGAGTAAAATCTGTGAGTAAGTATGAATAGCATCAAGACATACGTTGAAGGAAAGTCACTGAAGGTTTTCTTCATCATCAGTTATCAGGGAAAGAGATTCCAGGTCTATACTGGCATCACAAGTACCGTCAAGTTCAGCGGGATGGTATTCCCGAAGAGTGTTCCGAACGCAAGAGCCAAGACGGCGATGCTTGCAAGGCTGTTTGCGTCCGTGGAAGAATATGTCTATATGAATTGTGATCTTCCGGCAGCAAGGATGAAGGATGAAATCAAAGCCATCATAAACGGAAGGGCAGCATCTATAGAGAAGAATATCCTCTACTACATCGATGAGTTCATCAAGACCAAGGCCAAGGACAGCACCAAGGAGATATTCCTCAGAACGAGGAAGAGGATTGAATCATTCGATGAGCACGCGGACTTCGACAACATCGACAGGGACTGGCTTGAAAGATTCCAGGCACACGAGCTTCTGAAAGGGCGCATGAGCGGTGGAATCGCCATTGACCTCAGAAACATACGTACGGTGTTCAACTGGGCCATAGACAACGAGATTACCACCAAATACCCTTTCCGCAAGTTCTCAATCAAGTCCGAGAGACAGCAGTACCTTTATCTGAGCGCCGAGGAGTTGAGGGAGTATCGCGACTTTCCGGTAGAACCTTTCATGGAGAAGTACCGTGACCTGTTCATGCTCGGGTTCTACCTTGTAGGCATCAACCTGTCCGACCTTCTCGAACTTCCTGCCGACTGCATCAAGAAAGGGCGCATCCAGTACAAGCGCAACAAGACCGGCAGGCTCTACGACATCAAGGTTGAGCCGGAAGCTATGGAAATTATTAAGAAGTATAAGGGAAAGGACCATCTTCTGTGCATTCTTGATGATGGAACGAAGGAATCAAGCTTCAGGAGAACGCTAGGAGATTATCTGAAGAGAATCGGACCAACAGAAATGAAGAAAAACAAGCGTGGCGCCTTGATCAAGAAAGAAATCAAGCCACTTCACAAGGATATAGTATGGTATACTGCCAGAAGAAGCTGGGCTACCATAGCGGCGAGTATTGATATCCCGAAGGAAGTTATCGGTAAGGCTCTAGGTCATAGCGAGTGGGATTCCTCAACCACTGACCTTTATATTCAGTTCGACAATAAGAAGATAGACGAGGCGAACCGAAAAGTCATCGACTATCTGAATAAACAGTAAAGAAAAACCCGGCGTCGACATAGGGTAAGTGTCAGACGCCGGGAAAGAGAGTAGCAGCGAAATAGTGCTCTGCCTTAATTCACATACAGCATTCAGATACAAATATACAAAAAAACTGAGATACGCAAGAAATTACTTGTTGTTCATGCTTTTATTGTATTCGTCATTTTTTTCGTTGGATACATTTTTCGAAATCGACTATATTTCGTTGGATACATTTTTCGATATCGGCTATATTTTCCTCGCGAATCCTCATATGTTCCAATAGGCCACTTGTAGTAAGCTTTCTCTTACAGTAGAGAACCTTAGCCTCCGCTAAGCGGCATTTTTCTCTCCATAAATTCCTGTACAGGCATACTAAACTAGCATATCTTGAATATTGATGCAGCTGTAAGAGATTATCATTTGCATTCTTCTCTGCCTCCTTCAGCTTCTCCTTTGTCTCTATCAGCTCTATTTGAAGCTTCTCCTTGCAGCGGAGGATGTAGCAGCATTCGGTAGCAAGGAGAGTTATGAAGAAGCAATCAGCAAACATGTTCCAGATTCCAAGAAAGGCTTCCACAATACAGAAGCATAGCCCGATGACAATGCACACGACAAAGATGTCGATGCGGTCGAAAATCATTTTTAATCTTTCTTTCATACGCTACAAATCGTTTTTATAATCGTTAGAAATAATCCAGGAGCTCATTACAATATTGAATATCAGCAGGAGAACAATGATAGCCCAGTACTGCCCGTCGGTAAGCTCTATGGTAAGATAATCAAAATCCTCGAAGTTCTTTCTGTGCCATTCCTTTTCTACAATCGGACCGATATACTCGGCGTACTTTTCGAGATTTACAGGATTGCTCATAAACCAGTCTCTACTCTTAACGCCTACGACCGGGCTATCACACCATGAAAATGCGTTGCACCACTTGACATTCTTGTTTTTGTCAATACCGACGCACACGACAAGTTCATTCTTATTGCCGCCCTGCCAGTAAGACCGTTGCTTTTCGACGATTTCTTCCGGCTTGTTCGTGAAGAATAGTACGAATACCCTAAATTGCTTCCGCTCGCCATAGTATCCGTTCAGCCATCTCATCGCCTTCTCCTGATTCTTCGGTATCTTCAGTCCAAGCACAGGGTTCTGGTCATAAAGAACGATATCCGGATACTCGAACAGCCCAAGCTTTCGCGCCTGCTGATAATCTATATCCTCAAACTTGAAAATAGAACGTGAGGCTTTCACTTTATTCTTGTAATCGTGCTCGGAAGATAACGTGTACGAGTTTTTAATGGAACCATCCCACGCCCATTCCTGTGCATCACCATCCTTAGTGTAGTAATCCCTGTGCATATCAATGAACACACTTTGGGTTCCAAGAATCTTTCTGACTACATTAAACTCGTTGTCTGTCATGAAGTACTCCTCTTTATTTCTAGCATCGAAATAAGTCCAACGTTCAGGGTGATAGTCAACATACGAGCAATCATACGTTTCCGTACGTTGATTCTTTCCGCTTCCAACGGTCCTTGTACACGTTCGGTGTATGTACTCATTCCATGCATCGTAATGACGGATTCTTGTCACGTAGCTTCCGAGATACTCCGTGTCAGCAGCATTGGACTGTTTGAACACGAACTCCATGAGGATACCTATGAGGATGGATGGAACAATGAGTACTGCGTATTCCCACCAGGTGGTCTGCTTCCTGAAGAAAATCAACAGGAAAGCAGCAACCACGAATGGGATTAGAAATATGAATATTTCCATAAGCCGTTATTTCTTGAACAGGTCTACGTCGTTATCCTCTCCAAGCTGCATGATCATCTTTGTCTTGGATGATGAGATAACCTTGTATTCGATAGGCTTGGTGTCAGAGATGAACCACTTCGCCGGATATGTCTTCACGAGCGTCTCGTGCTCACGGATGATATCGAGCATTCTCTCCTGTGATGTCTGAAACTCGGAGCGCTGAATCTCTATGGACTGCATGAGGTCCTTGTATAGCGAAACGTCGAAGTTAGGATTACTTTCCTTGATCCACTTCATAAGCGAGCCGTCTCCCTTTGAGTATCTGCCCTCGATAAGTTTCGGATAGATGGACTCGAATGCGGACTTGTACTCATCCGTAACCTGTGCCTTCTGCTGAAGAACCTTCCACATCTTGTCGTGAACACCCTCAATCTTGCCACGCTGAGCCTCTGACTGCTGGCGAAGTGAGATTTCCTGGTTGTTGTAATGGAAATAACAACCGATAACTGAACCTGCGGCGAGTACTACTATTGCGAGTACTGATGCCAAAATAATGTTTTTTACACTCATAATGTTTAAAAATTAAAAAAAATATACTTAGTCTTTTATTTTAAAAATATCAATCAACACAAAAGCACCTAGGAAGAGGAACCAGATACTCTTCTCTCCGTATGCCCTACTGGTGTCAAATCTTACAGTCGGTACTAGGTAATAAGAACCTTTCAGAATATCGCAATGGAAGGCTATCATTCTCTTTTTGGTTCTGATTTCCAGACGGTCAGTACACTTGTTTAGTCTTATTTTCATATACTTAATCTTTTTGGTTTGACAACTTGTTATTGAGTCTGATGTAGAAGTCTTCCTCAGACTCTCCGTTCTCCTTGAAGTCGAGATTGTTTTCCTCAACGAAGTCAAGGATAGCCCAGACGCTCTTCCTGCCAAGATTCCTGAGCTTCATAAGCTCTGACCTTCCCCGGAGATTACGAACCAAGTCGCCTACGGTATATACGTCGAAGCCTTTGAGTGCATTCAGGATGCGGACAGAGAATCCGCAGTCCTTTATATCCCTAGAAAGGATCAGCGGAGGAAGTACTGCGCTACTGACTGGCTTGTCACCTTTCGCGCGCCGGTATTCGTCGAAGCTTACCTGTATCGACTTGATTACCTTCTTCAGGCGCTCAACCTCATACTTCAAGGCTCTGTTCGTTGAGAGCTCAGCAATGGCAATATTCTCGTTGTAGGCGAGTTTGTTACAAGTCTTTTCTGCAATCTGCCTGATTCTCGTTGCAGACACGCCGTACTTGATTGACAGCTCGTCATAGGTCATTCCGTTAATGATATCCTTCAGAAGACTGGACTCACGATAGGTCAGATTCGGTAATACACCAAGATGCGACATTGTGTTGATTACACCGAACAGCATGCCTACGGCGTTTGCAGCCAGCTTGCCGTTTGCGGTAGCTCTGTCTCTCAGTTCAGTGAGCTCGACGTTGATTGCGCGCTTGCGATACTCGACTTCCTTGAGCTTCTCGTCAATCATCTTCTCGTTTGCTGCAATCATCTTGTATTTCTGAGCATATTTCTCGATATCCTCGCTGTTGACATACAGGATGCCGTGTTCGCCTACGTAGCTTCCAAGGATGCCTTCCTTGATGTAGTTGCTTATAGTCTGTCTTGATACTCCCAGTATCTCGGCAGCTTTGTTTCTCGTTATTCTTGCCATAGAACTAATGTTTAACGTTTTTCTTCATTTACATATACAACACCTCTATACCCATAAGAATAAATGGGATAGCCAAGCGAGTCAAACCTTATTTTTTATCAACTACAATATATATAATATACCATAGTAGTTCGTACTCCTTGTAAAGCCAGCATAAGTCTTCTGATACCCACAGAGCTTTGTTCGTTATGGTCGGCTTTCTCATTTCTGATATGGGCACCCGTCGTGAGGTGACACGTTGCGGGATTTACACAACCATAATGTAACTTACCTGACAGAGCAGTTTTATATATCGGTCGATAACTCCGAAGAGGACTGCACGGATTAAACCTCGTATGTATTTGCTTGAAACTTTGAGATAGGGTAAAGAAAAAACCCTATCCGCCGTCTGGGTCACGCTCCAAACTTTGGATAGGGTATATCGTTGTAGTTGAACTAATCAACTTCTAGATAAAACTTATTTATTTGCTAGCGCGTGACTTCTAACAAGCACTGCAAAGATACTACGATTTTCTATTCCGTGCAATAGTTCTGTTTTCACCATAAACCGTACTTGTTAAAGTAAAAAGTGAGGACAAGCATTTTAAAGATAATGGTATAGCTAAAGGTTTCAAGCGAAGTAAAAATAGCTGATTGCAATATTCATTAAAGTACAGAATATTTACAATTAACGTAGTTTAAGAAAAAAGTGTGATTTTCGTTGCTTTTTTGGTGGTTATCTTAATAAAATAGCCGCCTATCTACAAGTGAATAAGCGGCTATTTATAGTCTAGAACTTCCATTCTATTATCTTGTATTGTACATCAGGAGATTCTTTCTTCATAGCTAAATATCGCTGCTTGTTACAAATTCCGTTCGATTTAACTTTCCTTATTAGTTCCTCTGCCTCATCTCTATCTCCAAACAAGTCGGCATCAATTCTCAAATTTGCATAAAACAATCCTGGACGACCGAAGAAGTTGCTTGTAACGACCGCAATCTTTTCGTGGTTCTCGTTGTATACGGCCACATAATATACCTTTCTAATGCCGGGAATAACTTTCGAAAATTTCGATTTTAGTTCCTTGAATGAGATTTCTTGATGAGAAGCGTTATCTGGAAAGCAAAGGGAAATAGATTCTTTTAATTGCTCGTCCGTTGGACAATATATGTAGTCAGCAAGAATCGCCTCTGCATAATTATCGCACTTACTGAAATCGAATAGTAAGGAAACACCATCGGGAAGAAGGGTAAGATGCTTTGTCTTTCTTTCCATATAATCCGCTTATCCGTGATGCGTAGGGCTTAAAAATTATTACTCGTCAATAATATCACATCCATTGATGTTTATGTATTCAAAAACGCCTTTATTCTTGCGTTCCTCGTTCCACTTTGCAACTTCTAACTTTGTGACAGAATCACGACCAATGAGTTTCGCTGCATACTTTAATGCCTCGTTTTTATTCTTAAACTCTTCTCTGTGATATTTTCCGTCTACATACGAAGTTAATGTAGAGCGACTATTAAAGTACTTCCCTTCTGCGTCGTTTGTAGCATAGACCTCACACATTTCCTCTTCCACTATGAAATACACCTTCATGCCGTCATAGTGTTTTTCGAGGAGCTTATTGAAGTCCGTTGCTCCCCATGCCTCCTCTGCATCGATGCTCAAGAGACCATCTGACAGCTCAAGATACTGGATGAATCCACGAATGTAGCTATCACCAATTTCCTCGCCAAGAGCCAGGACAATGTTTCCTTCCCAGTTCTCAGATGCTCCTTCCTCCATTACAGGACGTTCTTTATTCATAAACGCCTTGCAAAGGTTGTTCAACTCCTGAAGATCCTTCTGGTTGCCTTCAATATGATAGCTTGTTGATGCCCAATTTGCCATAATTCTTATTTTTTAAAAGTTATTAATTGCAGGAGCCGAAGCTCCCTATTTTTGGCTAATCGGGGCCGTTTTAAAAATCCCCTCCTACCCTCACGGGCAAGAGAGGACACTCATTTAAACAATCTAGCTATGAAAAACTAGAAATATCTTATTTTCCGCACTTAACAACTTCGAAAACACGATGCTCTCTGTCGGCGGAAAGTCTATTACCTTCTTCATCGCATATGTGGCCATCTTCGTTGACCCATAGCTTCTGGTTGAACATTTCTTCGCACATTCCCAGGATCTTAAGATATTCCTGTGCCTCGAAGATGACGTTCTTGCCATCACGCTCTGCCCTCTTGAAGTTCTCGATAAGATCTGGATTCAGGTCAGGTGCAGTGATATCGTACTCGTCCATTTCATCATGGTAGTGGATATTGAGTATCTCCAACTCTTCCACCATTGCGGAGTTCGTACCAATCTCGCCAGTCAGAGCCTTCATAACGGTCTCCTTTTCTAGCTTTTCGTACTTCTTCCGACACTCATTTATGAGTTTATTCAACTCTTCTTCTGTATAATCTTCTACCATATTCATTATTTTAATTGGTTAAACAATGGCAGGAGATGGCAGCTGGCCACCTCCAGTTTTAGCTTAATCCTCACCTAGACCGTTATCGAGGTCTTCTTCATAGACGCCGAACAATCTCAGTGTATTGCTGTCAATCTCGGTCTTACCGACAATGTAGCGCTGCGTCATCTGTATATTAGGCATACCGTTACTGGTATGTCCCATCATGACGGCAATCTGCTCAAGAGGCACTCCCTTCTTTGAGAGATTCGTTGCGAACGAGCGTCTGCCGGTATGGGATGATACGAACCGATACTTCTTTCCAGTCTCTTCCTTTCCAGCTTTGAACACCTTTGTATTCGTATCTATTCCGCAGTCACGACAGATATCGCGGAGTGCTCTATTGAACGTTCTTTCACCTATCTCACCAGGAAGAGGCTCGTCACCAGTACCGCATACGAGGAACTTACGGAGTTTCTTGTGAAGTGGAACCCTTACCTCGGTCTTTGTCTTTTGAGTAACATACACGAGGAAGTGTCCGGTATCATCTATGTTCTCTTCCGTCATCCTCTGGCAGTCGCTGTAACGTGCGCCACAGAGACATTCCATGATAAACATTCTCTGAACATATCTTTTTGTTTTTCCGTGAGGGTTGTACTTTATGATTCTGTTTATCTCCTCATCAGAGAGATATACAGACTGGACCGGTACAGCCTTCGCTCTAAGTATCCTACCGAACGTAGGACTAGGAATTTCCCTGGTAGCATCGTTCTCACGTATCACAGCCTTGATGGTGGCACATACGGTTCTTGCCGAGTTAGGAGCGTAGTTCTCCTGGATCTTCTCGAAGAGGTCACGGAGGTTGTCATCGGTGACGTCTTCCCATAATGGCTTATGTCCAAGCATCTCTTCGAACATCCTTACAACCTTAATAAGTTTCGGGTATTTCCAGATGTATGCGCCATAGAACGTGTCATGCCTCCAGGCGTTGGAGTGATAATTGGCGAACCAACCCTGCTTGATGGCAGTCTTGTACTTCTGCTGCTGTGTGTAGCTCAGAAGTCTCTCCCAATCTCTTGTCTTGATTCTTATTTCTTCTGTCATAATTCTATAATTTTGGTTACTAGTGGCAAAGATACGAAAAGTTTATAATATAAACCATCATCTTTGCCGTTTTTAACGCTAATTTAACCTTCCGAAGCAGTCTGCTTCTCGACTGATACGAGTCTTAGGGTAGAACCATTATGGTCATTCCACGCGCGCATGTAGTCTTCCGCCTCACCCAATGCATCTTTATATGATTCTGCCCGGAATACGTACGGATTCTCCTTAGGAATGAAAATTCCATCATTGTAGGCAATCTTATACTTTGCAGCATAGACACCAATATAGCCGTTCAGCTCGTCGTTCAGACTAGTAGCGATGTCTGCAAGAAGGTCAACAGGTATATCGTCATTGGTAGCTTTTTCTTCCGGGAACTCAAACCCTACAGAAGTGCATCGGCTATGAATGATAGGGATAGCTGTATCGCTGTCGCCTACTTCTACGATGTTCACCTCCCTGTTGTCGCCGGCACATACAGGCCAATCGAACACCTTTCTGCTCACATTGTGCTCTCTCATTATCTCACGGATGGTGCATGCAAGCTCCATCTTCGCTGTTGAACGCAACTCGTAAATCTTGTCTTTCAATTCTTTTCTATCCATAATCTTAATGTTTTGGTTTAACTTGGTGCCCACCGTTTCCGGCAGGCTTGTTTGGCTTAGTCTTTTCTTTCGATATCAAGACCCGTAAGCACGCCTTTCATATAGGCTAATGCCTCTTCCTTGCATTCCGACAGAAACTCTTGGCAGCCATCAATGATAACGCCATACTTACCGCTCGGATAATTCTGTAGAGAGCACGAGTGGTAATACTTTCCGGATTTCTCCTCGATTTCTCCTGCGAGTCGCTTCCCTTCGTCGGTCTCATTTGGACGATTTTCTGGGTACTCATCGTAAAAATACTCGTGCCATAAATCTAGTAGCATATCCTTGCAATCCTCCATATCTTGCAAAATATCCGATAATTTGTATGGCGCGCCGTTAGCACCATGTCCATCCTCGCCAATCCATTTACTGGCTTCCTCGTCAGGATCGAAGTCGCTATAATATTGATACAACTTATCCATGAAGTCAGACTTATTGCCATTCTCGAACCAAATTGTGGCGATGAAATCTTGGCCTTGTGGGGAATACTTCTCTAACTCGACGCAAACCTCACCTCTTTCGTTAGGTGTATCGTCAACATTATAACTCCATCCTAAATCCTCTGCTAATTTAAAAAAATCATTCATATTTTTAATTTTTATTGGTTAATACTGGGAGCGTGAAACAATAATGTTCCACGCCTTGTTCGGCTTTACACCGGCAGAGACACGATGTATTCCTTCTTCTTCTTTCGTGTTCTGCTCTTCACAGTGAATCCACAAAAATCTCTCAGCCACCCGGCAGCATTGCCGATGAAAGGCTCGTTCACCATAAGGATAGGACGGAGCATTCCGTTCTTCTTCATGAACTGATAGTCGATGAAGTCGAACGGGTCATCCGGGTCCTCACTCTTCTTCTCCCATACGCTGACATCGAGATAGTCGATGAAGTCTCCCTCTGGCGGGTTATCCATCTCGATGAATCTCTTCGGCCTAAGGAGAATCGTCTCCTTAGGCTCGTGGGTCATAAAGAAATTCTCTATAACCTCGTTGAACTTGTTCATGTCCATCTGTTTTTGGACAATGCCCTTTCTCTTCATAATGTCGGAAGCTTTGAGCATTCTTGTACCTCTTCTTGCTGTTGCCATAATTCAAAATTTTAATTGGTTAAACATAGTACCCCGTCATTACTGACGAGGATTTTGGCTAGTGTGCAAGGAATCCTACCGCCTGGCCCTTGCCGATGGACCAGCATAGTCTGTCTTCCTTCAGGCACTCTGTGCAGTTTCCGGTACACATACGTGTTCCTTCCGGAGCAGACGTTCCGCTCTCGAAGATAGGATGCGCCTCCGGAAATCCGTGGCGGTTATCCATCTTGAGACCAAGCCATCCGCTGAATAGAATATGCATGTTCTCAGGGATTACGTTGCCCTCATCGAGGTACTCGTTGCACACATCGAACATCTTCGTGAACGCCAGGAACTTGGTATCCTTGTGCTTGCGTGCAATATCGCACATCTTGTCAAGATACCATTTATCCTGGATATCACCACCGATATGGAATCGGAAGGCGCGAGGGAATCTGTAGTCGAGATACCCGTCAATCTCCTTGAAGTATCGCTCGGGATCCTCATGATAGATTGCCGAGTTGATAGCTCTCGTCTTGATTACCTCCTTGTAGATAAGGTCGTTTCGCAGGTCGTAGCAGCTCTTTGCACAGATAGCGCAGTTGCCGCAATCCATGACCGTGATAAGCGACACGGATGGGATTGCTCCCAATTTTGTGTTGCCATCACTGATCTTGACATGCAAGTCGCTGACGTTCTCTAATGCGCTCTCATAAGCTGCCTGTGCCTTTGACAGACGAGTCTTCATTCCTTCCTTACCTAATGTCCAGTAATTTCTACTCATAATTCTAATTTAAAATTGGTTAAACTTGTGGAACAAAAAAAACCGGCGTGTCTCACGACAGACCGGCTTGAACCATTTAAACAAAATTTAGTTATGATATGAGTAGTCAGCCGCTGCTAACGACTGACCTGTTTGACTAATCTTCATCTACTTTTACATTGTAGTGAAATCTTACTGTAAGGTAATCTGTGCTCAGAAAGAATGTATAGATTAAAGGCTCAGCCTGGCGTTCGTCGAGATACTGCTTCGTATCGTAATAGTATATGCTATTTTTTGATTCGCCAGTCAGTCGTTTGACAATCTCTCTACCCCACTCAGATGTAATCCACGATCGAAGCTTCCTGATAGATAGGTAGTTTCCGTGATACTCTATCATTGTAGGTGCACCTCCGACAAATCCCAATGAAAAAAACTTATTGGTGAGATATTGCGAATCGTCAAAGATGGTGTCTAGAAGTGATTCCTCGACGACATTCTTCCCGTCAATAGGAGCCTTCACATACTTTCTTGTGTCTACATTAATTTCCTTCATAATCCTTCATTTTATTGGTTAGACATAGAATCGGTTACCGAATCAGTAACCGACTTTTGGCTAGAATGATCCCCGGCTGGCGCCTTACTTTAATAGTTCGATCTAGAGAGCTTTAGCTCGAAGGATTACCTCCAGTAGTGACTGGAGGAGATCCTTCGTTGAAGAAGCTCTTGTGAATTTCTGCCGAGCCACCATTCTTTAGGCGGCGAACCTTACGTCTGATGATTACTTGTTCTCGCTCTTGGCTTTCTTCCATTCAAGAATCTTGCCCTGGACGCTGATATTATTGTCCTTGATAAGCTGCTTGAGTACACCGAGCATCTTCCAACCCTCTTCATCGTAGAGCTTGGCTTTAGACTCAAGTTCCTTCAGAGAATTTGTCTCTGACATCTTTCGTCCTTTCTTCAGGAATCTTGCTCCGTGGAACATGATGAGGTTTCTCATCGTGTAGTAGGAACCTGAACCCTTGTAGGCAGTAATGAACGCATCAGCCTGCTTGGTATCCCACGCGAGATGCTTGCGGTTCTTGTTGAACTTGCGAACGGCATCGTAGAGCTCCTTGTAGGTTTCTACAGCACCCATCTTGTTGGCAAGGTCACGGAGAGGCTTGTATACCTTTCTCTCCAAGTCAGCGACGAAGATGTTTTCGTTTTGAAGACGGATATAAGGATTACCCTTGCATGTATGCTTGTATGTCTTCTTCTTTTTTCCATCCTTGTCTTTCTTGGTTGTGTAGATGCACTTGTCGTCAATGTAGCTGCGAAGCTTGTTAATATAGTCAATAGCCATATCGTGTGCTACGCAGCCGTTGAACCAGCGATTTCTCGCCTTAGTGTTCTCGTAGTCCTTGTGGTCACACATCTTCATCTGAGCATGCAGCTCGTTCTCCAACATGCGCCACTGGTACTCGTAGCCTTTCTTCTGCAACACCTCGTTGAATGACTTGCCGTCCTTCTCCATGTCTCGCAACATGTGGAACATCTGACTCATCACCCAACGACGGAAGAGCTTCCAGTTACTTACGTATCCACCCTCGACAATCTGCTTGCCTACCGCATCGATGGTTGCATCGTCCATATCAACAGGAACTGCTGCACCATTTTCGATTTTGATAAGCTGGTCGTCACCGAGAGGGAAATATTTACTAGTATCAACACCTGCTGCCTTAAGAGCTTCGAGACGCATCTGCGCCTTGGTCTTCTTACCGGTAGCTGCTGTAGCCTCTACATTGTTAGTTACGATGTTCAAGTTCTCACCAGTGATTGTTACAATCTGCTTCATAATTCTAATTATTTTAAATTGGTTACTAAAAATTTATTTAACTCTAGTGGATGAGGCTTACGCCCCACCCTTGTTTGGCTCAACCCAGTCTCTGAGGATAATCAGGTCACTGTCATTTTCAGACCGCCAGAACCATGTTCCCCATCTGTTCTCCCATGCAAGGTTGCCTCTTAGAAGCTGAATCAGTATGTATAGCTCCAGCTTACATCTAGCTACCTCCCGTCGCTCACCATACATCATATCTTCATCTGAGAGCTCTTTCTCTGGCAAGGCCTTGAAGTAGTAGCGGCGATGGGATTCAGAACGCTCAGACGGCACAGAATGCTTGTATGCCTTGTATCTCTGCTCTATTGCGAACAGGACTACTGCATGTGTCAGGTAAGGTGTATCTTTCGGCTTATCTTCCTCGGACATTACTACCTTTCCATTCACCCTACATGTTCTCTTCTGGAAGTTGATGGTGAACTTAGCACCATTCTCAACTGCATTGATAATCTCGTCGTATGTCATAATTCTATTGTATTGGTTAATAGGGATAGTGCTTATTCTAGCACTATCAAATTGGCTTCTTCGAGTTCATCCTTACTCAGTACATCTTCGTCTTCTCCGACGTGGATATAGAACTTATCTCCGTTCGCCCACTCCATTGCACGCATATACAACCAGTGAGCATCCTCGATAGAGAATCCGTCTGCGCTTACTGAATCAAGCATCTCACCCATGCAAACTTCTGACGTTTCGTACTCTTTCTTGATTTCCTCAAGCTTCTTTAGTAATTTGCTGTTCATAATTCTTAAATATTGGTAAATAGGAGTGCGCTCAGAGAATCTGTTGCGTAACTATAAGGTCTTGATAAATACTGTATCTAAGTCCTGACAGATCCAGGTAACCACCTGGATCTTCAGGATGATTGATACCGTATTGTACAATCTATTCTCCTTGCGCACCATTCGGCTCGCAATAACCTAGTCTGACTCAACCTGATACGTTGCATTGCTTTAAGTTTTTGATTAAGGGCGTGGCATTGTTATGAAGCCAACCTCAGGAAGCGTACGCTTCCCCATCCTTGGCTTCAGAATCAATGAAACGCTCGATGAACACTCAGAACTTGCCAGACATCGCTGCAATGCGCATGACTTATCTCATGTATTCTGTTGCATGGATATATGTTCTCGATTCGGTCCCGTGTTTGGATACCTGCGCCTGCGGAGATATCGGCAGGAGCAGGTATACCACTCACGTGATATTAAACCTCATACTCTTGATAAGTCGTGATGCAATTCACATGGTTGTTTGTAGGTACACTCATAGGTCTGTTGTCTTGCTACAGGCTGATGATTGGAACCAGCTGGGTTTACGCGGGGAGCATCGTTGCTCTAAGGATGACTCCCCGCGTTATTTACCCAGCGGGTATAAATACGCAACCTCCTTGTGTACCTCGTTTGGCAATAACGTTGTCTTCATCTGAGAGCGTGGCACGTAGCTATAGCAGCTTGATTCGAGGGCTGTTGTAAGCCGCCGGAGTCCCGGATAGTGTTCCGGGAGGCCGGCGGCATGGAAACAGCACTCATAAATTAACTCTCCTCTGAAGACTACCCTCGTGCTCGGGTGGTTCCATGACCGATGGCTCGGCACAATACTTTACGATTCTGATTTGACACAGGATTCGCCAGACTCAGGATCCTGGGTCGTCGTAAGTAGTATACGACGACGACCTGGATCCAGAGTCTGGTTAAGAGACCTGTTGCATAAACTTCAGCCATCCGTCAGGGAGTGGTGGTGTGCGCCACCGGTGGTGGTCATACGGAATGTCACATTTCTGTACTTCGTTGATGAGCTACGCCTTACGTATCTCACGAACGGATTCCGTCGTGAGACGTTATAGAGGCGTCGCCTGAATCTGTCCGTCCTTCTCCCACGTCCGTGTGCTCGGTTACAGAGTCTGCCGGTCAGAAGTTGCTGCGCATAGCTGTATCAGATTGATAATGTCCGGTTTAGGACGAGCGTAGGACCCATCTCATTGAGATGAGGTCCATGCACTCCGCAACCGGGATATTTAAAACCTTGTATCTTCATTCCGGCAAATCCTTGCGCTAGGATGCTCATCTACAGAGTATTCACCAATGTGTTGTACGCTGCCCTGCTCGTTCGCAAGGCATTCTGAGCACAACCTATCGATAGATACCCCTTGATTTCGCTCTCTGTCTTACTCCTGTTGGCTTTCACGTTCCTGCCACGACCTCGGTCTATGCAACCTACAGCCTGAGTCTTCACGTATCCGAGACCACCGACCTTTCTCTTGCCTGTCTTGACCGCACGGATGCAGTCCATGACGAAGGCGTTGAGCTTGTCGATGTCCTCCTTTACGTTTATGACCGGAAGAACCTGAGTAGCCCAGGAGTAATCGCAGTACCCCTTGTAGAGATACCTGTTTACTGCATTGACGGCTTTCGTCATCGTAGTATCACGCTTCTTTATCGTCCTTTTCTCAATCTCCTTCTGGAAGGTCTTGATACGTGTGGACGACAGAGAGATATTGTGACCCTTGATGGAATATCCCAAGAACTTGAACCAGTGATTTGCGTCAAGATACTCAACCTTCTTCGGGTTGAGCGTCATCTGCATCTTCTCCAGCTCGCTCTTCAGTATATCCATGGCTTTCTCGTAGTCCTCGCCAACGAAGAGAATATCATCTGAGTAACGGACGTAATATCCGTTCAGACTCGACAACATCTCATCGATATGGTATAGAACCACGTCAGCCAGCCATGCGGCAACAGAGCATCCCTGCTTGAGGGACTGATACTTCTCGCAGAGGTTATTGTCCTCATCGAAATAGATATCTGTGTGATAGTAGTCACGGATGACATCTATCAGTGCAGATTTTCCGCACTTCTCCTCTACTCTGTCAAATGCCCAGTCGATGAATCGGATAGGCACGTTGTCAAAGTACTTGGATAAGTCGGACTTGAATCCGATGATTCTACCATCTGCCGAGTATATTATATGAGAGACATCTTGTACAACACGGCCGCAGCCGATACCTTTCTGGTATGACGTGCAGCGTGAATGCACCATCTCTGGCATCAGCTCGAACAGGAGCTCGTTGGCTATGCTCAGGAGGATTCTGTCCACAGCCTCATTCACATAGACAGTGCGGAAATCTCCGTTGTCTTTCGGAATCTTCGCTGTGTGTGGCGGCATTATCTTGTAATTGCCGCTCTTGATCCTCTGATACATAGCCAGACGAGCCTCCGGTGTCGTCAGCTGATACATTACTGCTTTGTTCATGTCCTTGAATAAGCCTTTCTCGATAGCATACTGCCATCTGGCTTTTTCGAAGAACATCTCTAGGATTCTGTCTTCATTCATAATTCTTCTTGTTTTGGTTATTGTGAGAGGGAGCTACCCTCTCTTTTTAGGCTACACGCTTACTTTCCACACATCTTTTCGTTTCTTCCCAATGCTCTCTGCGTACTCGACAGCAGAAAGCATTGTAGTTTTCATCACGTACTCTCCTTGTGGAGAAATTACGAACCAGAAGCCTTCGCTGAACTTGGATTTCTTGAAAGGCTTTGCAATTTGCATCATCTTGCGCTCTATCATGCGATTCTGACTTTTTAAGCCAGGCTCATCAAGAACCTTCTTCGACCAATTCTTCTTTGGCTCCATCGCTCTGAATTTTGCGATAAAATTGCCCAATGTTAATTTTTTCGCCTCTTCCACTGTGTCTGCATCAATCGAGAACTCGTAATGCCGTGGACCTGTGTCATTTCTAAACCGGTAGCTGTACTTCTTGGATTTGTCTATGCGACCTCCGTGCGACAAACTGTAAACGTCTGCTTTCATAACAATGTCTGTAAGCTCTTTAATCTCATTCTTTGTCATACTCTTAATATCTTGGTTAATAGCACGTGGGCGAACCCACGCTTTTGACTAGTCGATGTGCTGGAGTGCTACGCTGTCATCTTCTTCGGATTCTCTCCAGTACTCCTGATCTGGTTCGATCTCGATAACCTCACCTGAGAAATTGTCAGCGTCAAGAATAATATCGCTATTATTATAGGCATCCTGCACTTTCTGTACGGCTTCATTCTCACTCTCAGCATCAACGCTGACTACCTTGTTTAAATGCTCTGTGACTGATACGTAATATCTCTTCATAATTCTTAAAATTTGGTTAATAGTGATAGCCCGGAGGCTATCTTTAGGCTAATGCGTTCAATACTCTGTGGGCGTTGTATGCGACAGGTTTGCTGTACTTTGCTTTCTCCCACTTTTTACGCTCACAAACTTTCAAGCAATACTCATGTGCTATATTCTCTGATAGTGCATCAAACGTGTTGTGTGTAACATCTGATGGCTTACCGAAATAAACTCTGTAACCATCTCTGTAACATACTATACGTCTGCCAAGTCTGTAGATTGTTCTACTGCCTTTTTCAACAAATGTAATTCTTTCCATAATTCTCTGTATTTGGTTATTGGCAGGTAGCCAACTGGCTACCAATTTTAGGCTTCGCTCCATGCTTTCCACGCTTCATTCGTGTTCTTGGTGATTGCCTCGTTCCAAAGCTTCTCCATGTTGTAGAAAATTTCCTGAAATGCTTTAGGGGTATCCTTCGGATCAATCTTCTAGCCGAAATACGGGCGTCCACATCTTCTTTCGTCGTGCTCCCAGATGCACCGTATCATTCCCGTCTCCGTTGGAGTGCATCCGAGGAATGTTCCCATTGTACCGCATGTCTTTTCTCTAAGCCACTTCGGATAAGGAACGTAGATTGTCCACGCATCCACGCAGTCACGGAACTTCTTTCTTGTGTCGTGATAAAGTTTCAATTTCATAATTCTTTGTAATTTGGTTAATGGAAGAGGAGCATGCAAGCTCCCCTTGTTAGGCTACTCCTTCCACCACTCTGCAACATCAGAGCGCTTCAGGTTTCTCTTCTCCAAATATTCCTTCAGAGTACTACAATATGTATTCATGCTGTAGAAATCTCCCTTGAGTCTTACTATTACCTGCTTCATGATCGTATGTTTTAAAGTCTTGCCCATGAGTATATCTTAGCTCTTCTTTTCTCTTCTTTCAGCTGAGAGAGGAGATATTTCTTCTCTTCTCCCGAGAAATTCTTGCGGATATACGATTCACACTGCTTTTTCTTCCAGAAATGAACCGAATCTGAAGCGTCTGGCGTTATTGAAACCCACATCATGCCGCCTACTACGGGAACAAGTCCTGCGTAGATAATTCCTTTTCTAAATTCCATAATCTAATCATTTAAATGGTTTAACATTGAATATCCCCATGCTAGGGGATATTGTTAGGCTTCCTCGTAAGCTTCCTCCATCATGGAGTGAACCTCTTCAAGGTAATTGCCGAAATTGTACTTGATGTTGTACGTGCCGAACGCCTTGAAATACCATTCTTCGAGATATTCTCTGTCCTTGTTAGTCTGCTCACTGTCTTCTGCTGCATCAAGTCGGGCTACCATCTGAGGATAAAAATCGTAGTAATCGTCGCCATCGTAGTCCGTCGCCCAGAACGTACCTGTAACGTGTCTAGGATAATCGTTGTACAGATTGGCAAAATTACCATCCATGCGCTGGTCGTTAAGATGGAGATATTTCTTCATCTCTCTGTTTACCTTATGGGTAAACTCCCACGCAAGGGACTGGATATTCTTTTCGAATGCATCAGCAATGTATTCTTCCAGATCCTCTGCGTCATCGAAATTTTCAAGACACTCACGATAGAGGCTCTCGATAACCGTGGCAAAACTAGCCACACCGATATAATCGGCTACTTTCTCGACAACTTCACCCTTGTTATTCATAACAACTTCTACAATATTCTTTTCCATAATTCATCTGTTTAATGGTTCATAATTGTTCCCCACGATGATGTGGGGAGTTTTAGCCACATATGGCAATGTCGCCATAATTTCTGTAGAAATGCTTGTATGCCTCAAGACCACTGGCAGATTTCAAGTCTGTGATCTCTAGCTTACCGGTATCCTTGCGTACCTCTACAATAGAGTATGTATTGTCGTGCGTCCACTTGATGAGGTCCACACGTCTAACAGGATTCTCTACTGACTCAACGATTTTACACTTCAGTAAATCGTCATTCAGGATTTTCTCTAAATCACTCATAATTCTGTAATCTTTGGTTAATAGAAATCCCAATTTCTGCTACAGAATTGGGAAATGTTTGGCTTAGAGCTTGTCGATATTCCAGTGTTCTATCTGAAACTCGTAGTCTCGATTGCTCGTACACTGCGACTGCCTAATATCTCTCAGCTGTCTTACCTGCTCGTTAGTCGCGCCTTTCCAATGCGCTGCCCAACAGCATTTTTCTACAGAACTTCCTATAAATACCACCTCCATACTATTTGAGGAGTGCCAGCTGTCACATTTGTATAAAATATAGATTTCTTTCATAAGGCAAATTAATTATAATTACACATTATTTCTGTCTCACTGATAATTTCAGCACAATGCTTGCAGCGATGGCACATTATGTAGCCTTTTTCCAGTAATTTGCTGAACCTAGGGTATGGGCATTTCTCGCCCATGCCAGCTCTCGTTATCTCAATTTTCTTCATATTTCAATCTGTTTGGTTAATATAAATCCCCACCCGTGGGAGTGAGAATTGGTTTGGCTAATCGAACATGAGCATATCTATCATCTTATAGAATCCTTCTATGCTATTAACACAGTGAAGATGATCAATAAACTTACGTCTTTCTTCCATCTTTAGCTCATGATAATAATCCTTGAAGTCTTGAAAATTACCATTTATGTAAGCTGACTCCATTATAGACATCATCTCTTGTTCTTTGTAGTCTCCCTCTACCTCGTAGTACTTAGCCTGCTGTAGTAGAGTCTTGCTTCTTCTCTTTGTCATAATTCAAACAATTATTTGGTTAAACAATAGAAGGTACGCTCACACATGGGCGCACCTTTTTAGGTAAATACTACTCTTCTTCATCCTCTTCCTCTTCTTCATTGTCTTCTTCTTCGCCAAGACAATAATAGCTGTCAAGCTCATCTGTGCCGGAGTAGCCTTCATCTTTACACTGCTCGTAACTTCGTAGCCCTGTCTTGGCATAAATAATGTCTGTCATCGTTTCCTCGTTCCAGCCATTTATATCCGAGACAAGTCTAACCTCGTCCTCTGTGGCGATATTGTTATCAACAATGAAATCCCACAGCATAGCCTCAATACTTTCTTTCATATCCTTTGAATGTTTAGTTAATAATAGCTCCTACGTGTCTCCACGCAGGATTTGGCTTAGTAGAGATACTTGTCTGTGTCCACTCCAAGGGCATAGGCGAGTTCAAGCATCTTCTTTGCTACATTCTTGAACCAGTCTCCCACAAAATTGTGGTCATGGCATTTCCATAGCTTTCCAATTTGCTTGATTTCGTAGTCCTCATACGCAATATTTACGGTACTGCACAATCCCTGGAGCCAGTACGTGAGCAATTCAAGGCGTGATATCTTACGTTTGTCACCCTTTACTGCCTCCTTGTAGAACATCTCGAATGCAAACTCGATTTTCATCTTGTCGCTCAAGACGCTGACATCTACGTCGTCGGAGTGGATGGAATCCAATATATATGAATACCAACGCATATTCTGCTCATTCATCTCAGCAGCTGTTCTGATAGCTGCAATTTCCTGTCTTTCGTTCATAATTCTACATTTTTATGGTTTAACATGGTTTCTGTGCAGATAGACTGCACAGAATGTTTGGCTAGAATTTGCGAGGACTCATGCACGCTTGCTCAATCTCCCGAGCCTTCTTGTCTGCACGTGCTACGCGTCTGAAATACTCGCTCTTGTCGAGATTCTTGCGTCTGCACTCCTCGCTGATAACTGCCTTGTGACTCGCTACGAGCCTGGCAAGGAACTTTCTGTCTCCGTCTGTCATAATTCTAATTTTGATTTGGTTAATAATTGGAGGCGTAGCAAATAACTACGCCGGATCTGGTCTAAAGCTGTACGTAAGAAGCCACTCGCCATTTAATGCGCTGAGAAACTTCCTTGCGGCTCTCTCTCCCCATCCTCGTGGCTTGTACGCATCTTCTTTCAAATACTTTTCTACAAGCTTCTCTAGCTGAGTCTTTTCTTCTGCTGTCATAATATATTCTGTTTTGGTTAATAGCAGGCAGCGCATTATCGTACTGCCCAGTTCTGGCTAGAGATTGTACACCGGACTTTCTGAAGCACACAGAATAGTAGGACCGGTGAGGATGGAGAACGCACAAGGGTCGAAACTCTCGATTTTCTTCATGCTCTCGATTTTCTTTTGTACTACATCACGTATGGATGACAGACTCAATCTGCCGTCGATAGGCATGACAGAATCCATGCCCACCATTTCCACGATACTGAAATCATCCGTAAATCTCATGTTCACAAGGTCAAACTTGTTAATCTTATGATAAAACTGAATCCACTTGCTCATAATTCTACATTTTTGGTTTATAGGAGAGGGAGAAATAACTCCCTCAATTTCAGGTTAGGTGCTTCTTGATGAACTCTTTAAGCTCGTTGAGCCGCTCGTCCATCTCCTCTTTGCTGCATACGCAGATGAAACGTGGAAAACAAGTATCCGTTATTTCTCCCATGTCATTCATGACACAGGCAAAACAACTTATATACCCTTCGCCGTTTTTATTGCTAACGCTAACATCAAGGCTCAGTCTTGATTGATTTTTCAATACTTTTTTTTGGATTTCCTGCAACTTAGGCAAAATCGTAGAGAGTATGTACTCTACATTCTCCTTGTATTCTTCATCTATCATAATTCTTAAATATTGGTGAATAGTATGCGTGACAATCGTCACGCACATTTAGCTCATGCACAATACCGCAATCTCAGAGAAACTCTTGGAGATAGTTTTCTTGCTACGATAATCTCTGTAGCCCTTAGTATTGTTGCTATGCCACTGGCGCGCTGCAATCTTGATCTTCTCTATCTCATGCATAAGCGCACGCTCAAAATTCTTCTGTGATTTTCTGTCTAACATAATTCAATTTGTTTAATGGTTTTACATAGTATGCCCAGGAAAATGCCTGAGCACATTTTTGGCTACTTTCTGAGACCTACGAACGTTGTACCTCCCTCTGCTGTGTGACAGCCGTTTAGTTTCAAAATCTCGTTAGCCTGGCTGATAACAGTCTTTCTCAGCATCACGTTCGCCCTGTGACAATTATACAGAGTAATTGATACTACAAACAATGCAACACACACTACGGCAAACAATGCCACGAAAATATTCTTCTTCATAATTCTGTAATTTAATTGGTTATATTATCGTACTGCCTGGATTTCTCCAAGCAGAATTTAGCTAAATGTTTCCAAGCACAATTTTCGTACTTTCTAGATTCCTCACACTCCAGGCAGGATGAAATTCTCCAAGCGGAGTGTGGATCGCCACAGCTCACGGAAATACCACTTACCCTTTTTCGTACTGCTCCAAATATACACAAGCAGAATTCCGTAAAGAATTCCAAGCACATTCAGGAGAATTATCGTACTTGCCAAGCAAATGAATGCCGGCGCACTCTGAATAAATCCAAGCACAATTATCGTACTTGAATAAATGATGTTTCTTGCTCTCATAATTCTAATTTTATTGGTAATTGTTCCGTAGCCACACACGACAATTATCGTACTGGCTACAGATTTTTAGGCTCATGCCACGCAGAATAATGTAAGCACACCATTCTGCAAAGACCCGAATTCTACGTGACTCAAAATCTCCTGAGCATCTGCAATGATACTCTCAACCTCGCACATATCGAGGCATTTAATTCTCAGCGTACTCATAATTCTAATATTTTTGGTTATTCGTTCCCTACAAGCGTAGGGAGATTAGACTACAGAATTTCACTCAGTGGAAAATGCTTCTCCAGAACAACACCCAGCATTATAGCTAGAACGCTGCAAGCAGGCAAGATAAACCACATGTACTCATCGCAAAATTCCTTGATTCTCTGTTTCATAATTCTAATATAAATGGTTTGTAATTGTAGAGCGGAGATTTCTCCCCGCCCCGTTAGCCAGGATGTGCATCTTTGCACCGCGTTTTATCTTTATCGTCTTAACTACGTGGCTCACACCCTACAGATTTTATGCTTCTGCCAGCAGCTTGTTTATTTCTGAGGAGATAAATCTCGCACGGATGACAAGCAACCGCTTTCAGTCAGCGTGGATAGTGTGCGCCTTGATACGCTGCAAATCGTGATTGCACACACAATTGATTCTCGGGTAACCAGCCCGACCGGACAATTCCAAACCGGTAGAATATGAATTATGATTTCTTTCTATAAACTCTCATCTCGCTAGATGATACAAATCCCCTAGCCGTCGTGCCGTCTCATCTCATTCGACGCTCACGCCAGGAATTTTTGCGTATCTCTCGGATGGATGTCTCTGAGTAACACGTTACTCTCTCCCATCTCGGTGTGCCTCTCGCACTCTCGATTTACTGAGATACTTCTCTTGAATTTTGGCAATTAGTCCCCTGAGGGAGAATAAATTCTCTCTCTGAGTTAAGCCCACACACCACGACAAGGTTTACCAAATTGTGTGGGAAAAATAAGGACACGGCGACCCGCTCCAAGTTGAAAAACCTGGAGTAAAATTTCCCACTGGCTACCTATCAAATAGCCAGTAGGAAAAACTAGATAGCTAGATTACTCTAGCTACCTTGTTTGTGTTACTTTTGCGCTGCTGCAAGTTTGGCTTGCAATTCTGCAATCTGTTTTTGCAGGTCTGTTATGCTTTCGCTCTTTTTCTTTGCTACCTTTGCACCACTTGCAAAAGCTTGATGCAAAGAACACAATTTAGAGCCAAGACGCTGCAAACTATCTATAATAGTAGTTTGTTTGTCTTTGCCGTTGTTATCAAACCACGCAAAGAAATTAGGTAGTTTATGTTTGCGTGAAAACTCGCTAACTGCACTACGTACGCACTCTGTTTGCAAATTGCAGTAGATTTCATCTGAAAGCACGTAATTTGTTGCTAATTTGTTGTACTTAGCACGTGCTTTCTCTAATTCTTTCTTTGCGCTTACTACTTCACTATCTTTGCACTCGCTTAATAGCTTTTTGCGGTAACTATTAAGAACTTCCAAACTTTGTGCTAATACTGCACTACCTTTGCACTCGGTTACATAACTAGCAACCTTAGTACTTACGTGCTCGTAACCTTGAGCACCTTTTAACTCTAAATCGTTCATATCTTTATTCTGTTTAAATGAGTAACAAGCAATATCGCTTGTTACCTACATAACTGCAAACCACGTGCCAAGCAACCACTAAAAAATTGATTGTTTATGCATTTAACCTTTTGTAAGTACTTGATTTATAGATAGTTAGCCGTTTGTAATAATTACAGCGTTTGTCAGTAGTTGTTAAGGTTTAAATAATTTAACGTTTTCGCCAACGTGGCAGACTTGTAACTAGCTAATAATCAAGCATTTACGAAGCTGTATTGGCAGTAATTGTTAAATATTTAACTTAAGAAACATTAATCTTTACAAATTGCTAACTAATTGGTTTTCAAGTAGTTACGCCCGTCAAAGTGTCAGTTTATGTTAAGGAATTTAACTACTCATGTAATAACCTTTTACTAATTTAGTTAAAAGTATTTAATAAGTTAAACACGAATATTTATACATGTATAAATATGGTAAATATATTTTGGTCAAGTACTTTGTAATAAGTTTTTGTGTTCCACGCTTTATTAAAAATGAATAATTATGCAACAAAATGAATATAAATAAAGTTATAAAGTGTTGATTATTAAGGGGTTACATAAATTTTTTATAAATATAAACCGACAATTTGAAATAATTACAAAAATATTGTTTTACGATGGTTTACACTATATAAACCGACATAGAATGTAATAATTTCAGAAGAAACACCCCCACACCCCCTTTGTAGCTCTAAATCAGCGCGGTAGTCACCTCATCTAAAAATTTTTTCTTCCGATTTTTCAGTCTTTTTGTAAAGTTTAATTACTTCCTACCATAAAGGATAATTATGCATATTCATTCATCCGTTATTTATTAACATTTGATAGCATAAACTCTTACTTTGCAGACCAAACCATAAATGTATACCTATCCTTCATTTAATGTATACCTAAAATGTATATTTATACCCTTTATTTACTAGGGTTTTACCGGATATTCAGGATATTATCTGTATCTTTGTATTGTCGATATTTTATAGACGACATGTTATAAGGACGACCTGACACGTGTTATCCTTCAGAAAGCCCCTATTTATCGGGGTTTATCCTACACAATAACGGAAAATTAATATTATTATTGTACATAAATGGAAAATGGTATTGCTATAGACACATTGCACGCTCAGTTGCTAGACCTTTTGAGGCATGACGAGTACGGCTTCGAAGCGCTCCGTTGCCAGGACTGGGGTAAGGCAAACTCTGATAAGTACAACAAGCTGAAGTCTACTTTCATCAGGTCAATGAGACGTCTGGCGAAGAAGGCTCCGGTGAAGTACTACAACGGTGCTTACTACATGTTCAACGGCAAGATATACGAAGCTGTTCCGAAGATAGTTTTGGAACAGGCTTACCAGCTTCTGCTCCTCGACCTGGCCATGGCTCCGATGCTCGGCATCAGTACGGTGATGAACAAGTCATTCATGGAGGTGATAGAGTGCTACAACATACTGAGACCTACCTTCGACATCGTTGCATTCGCAAACGGAGTTGTTGACTTCGGCAGCGGTCTGAAGTATCCGAACGTGATGCCGTTCTCTCCCGAGTACCATGTCACATACTACCACCCATACGACTACAATCCGAAGGCGAAGTGCGACAGGTGGATGAACTTCATCAAGGAGGTCCTCCCAGACAGGACGTCGAGGATGATCCTCCAGATGTTCCTCGGTCTCAGTCTCATACAGAGAGGTACTGCATACAATCCGTACGAGGGGAAGGAATCATCGAAGATTGAGCTCTGTCTTCTCCTTATAGGTACGGGAGCCAACGGAAAGAGTGTCATCTTCGACGTTGCCTGCAACATATTCGGCAAGGACAGGATAAGCAAGATGGACTACGCCGACCTCACTGCTGACGGCGACGAGGGAATGAGGGGAAGGTATCCTATCAGGAACGCCATCTTCAACTGGTCTTCCGATTCTGACCCGAAGAAGTTCGGAAGGAAGAACACCGGTATGTTTAAGAGACTCGTGAGCGGTGAGCCCGTCCCTATGAGGAAGCTTGGAAGGGATATCCTTGAGGGGAACTCAATCCCCTACCTCATCTTCAACCTCAATGAGCTTCCGTTCCCGGACGATGCGTCGCTCGGATTCATCAGACGCTTGCAGTACGTGAGCTTCGATGTTACCATTCCTAAGGAGAGGCAGGACCCGGAGCTTGCGAGCAAGATCATCCGTGAAGAGCTGAGCGGAGTGTTCAACTGGATATTCCGTGGCGCGATGGAGCTGAGAAGCAGGAAGTACAGGTTCCCGGCAGCGGAGGGTAGCAGGAGACAGCTGCTTATCTCCCTTCTTGGAAGCAATCCTATCTATGCCTGGATAAGGGCGTATGATATGAGGTGTAGCCAAGAAGCGAGGGGTGAGATTTCGGAGTGCATGCTTGCCAAGGAGATGTACGAGAGATTCGTCGAGTTCTGCAAGGCCAACGATGTCGAGGAGAAGGATATCCCTACGATTCAGAAGTTCGGGCGTGATATGAGCGACAAGTACGGCTTCTTCAAGAAGAGGTCACAGGGCGGAATGACGTATCAGGTGTACGGCGCGCAGATGATTGACCTGAAGCAGGAGCTTCTCATCAATGACGTGAAGAATAAATTGCGTGGTGAGGAGGACATCAAGCAGCCTGAGAGCTTCATTCAGCCTGATGATTAACGGTTATAAAACAGATTTCTATGATAGACAAGGAATATATCAAGGAGATTATATCCCGTATCACGAAGAAGAAGGCTGATGGGAATATTGTTCCGGCCACCGCTTCGATGCAGGAGATTATGATTGCTGTCCGCGATGATGCCCTGGAGTGCATGAGGACCATGTGTAACGAGAGGGAGATTGCGGTGAACAGAACGTTGAACAGTGTTTCATTCAAGTGCCTATGAGAAGACATCACAATCCGAACAAAGTGCCGCCGTTCAAGCCAGACCCGGAGCATTGGAATAGAAAGGTTCATTCATGGAAGGCGAAGGTCGCATACGAGACTGAGGATGATGCTTGGGAGTTTCTGAATCAGATTCCGAGGTTGAAGGCACTTGGCTGGCATCCTTACTTATGCAAGGTTTGCTCAAAGTGGCATATTGGTAGGTTACATAATAAATAGTTGAGATATGGAAATTAGAGTTAGCGTTTTAGGAAAGGTCGCTTACAAACAAGGAGCGAGTAGGGATGATAAGGCGAAAGCCGAACTATACCCATCAGGAGAGGGTGTGTATGCTGTAATGGATGGAGACGATTTCGTGTGTCTAAGAGTTGTGTCTTCCAAGATTCATGATGATACAAAAGGCGATTATTATGCATGTGTAGAAGAAAACTGGACGCATGCAAAAATCGCAAACTCTATAAATGTTATAGAGCACGAAGAAAGGTTGAAGGATTATATAGACAAGCGTTTCGATGAGCTACAATCATCAATCGAGAATACAAAGAGTAGTGCAGATAGCATAGATGATGCAGTATGCTCTATAAAGAGTTCTATTGAGAAGATAGAGAAAGATGGTGTTGGTAGTGGAAAAGGTATCAGCGAGAAGACATTATTGTCTGCCATCGAGATTGTATCCAAAATAAATATTTGAGAATATGAAGAAGTTTAAGAAGTCGATAGAGATTAGCACAGAGAATATTTCAGATGTTCTTCAAGTGCCTATTGTTACTAGTGTATACAAGACCAAGTTCTTTAAAAATCCGTTTATAGAAGGTCGTAGTAATCCTTATGATGCTTTAGCAGTGATGTATGTTCATGTTGAAGGTATTAAAAGCGATTTATGTATTAATCAAGGAGACGTTCTTGCTCTAGACATTTGTGATACTTGGTATGCCTTTTCAAAAGCAGGGTGGGAGAAACATAAAAACGATGAGGTAGGAAGAAGAAAGGATATTACGAATATGGAAACGGAATCTACCCTTTGAAGCTTTGGGTACACATCGGTAAAGACCTGAAAGAGCTGATAGATTCCTGCTTTGACAAATGTAAGGCTCCAGATATTGATTACGGCGGCGTTACGTATTCCGATGCTGTCAGGAAGAGCGACAGAAGACGTGGCGTTCTTGTCTCGTTTCCGTGTCAGAAGGTTATGTCGATGAACTACTGCTGCCATGAAGCTTCTCACGTCTGCGATGCCATCGAGGAACATACTGACTTGGAACACGGCGGCGAGCCTTCTGCCTACTTGATGGGTTGGATTGCGTCTTGCATCAACAATGCTCGTTTGGGCATTGGAGATTTCGTTGAAATTAAAGATATAAAAGAATAAGAATTATGAAACCGATTATTGTAATAGAAATTGTAGAGGGAATGGGTATAGACAAAGAGGTCGTTAATCCTTATGGATACGAGCTTTTTGTAGGTGATAAAAATATTGAAGCTCAGTGGAAGAAACTCGAAGAGCTTCGTAAGACCGGCGGAGTTATTATCGTTAAGCCGGATGCAAAGAGTGCGGTACACGAGATTCTTAAGCCGTTTATTAATGGTGCTGGCTGGCTTGTCGGTTGTGGTCTGAAAAAGGTGCATACGAAAGAGCATGGTGACTTCTGTATTATCCTCTTCCATAATCCGCCTAAGGATATGATCCAAAAGATTCATACGTTTCAAGAGGAGGAATAGCTTATGATTAAAATAGAAGATATTAAGGTAGGGTTGGAGTTTTTACTTCCGTGCGAGAGTATAGAACGCACCAGAGGAGGATTTTTCTATTATGTCAATACAAGGAAAGGATGCTGCATGTCACTGATTGAACCTACAGATGTTTTTGTGTAAAGTCTGTTAAAAATGACTGTGTTTATTGTGGCGTTCGCGACATTACTAATGTACGCGTAGATTTAGATATTTTGCAGAAGAATGGTTTATATCCCGAATATGCAGAAAAGCTGATGGATGAATGGAAGGATTGTATCATCGGCGATAATCTTGATTGGAGCAAGTTGCCGCTTAAGGGGAAACAAAACGAAAGAACCGATGCTGACCGCTTCAAGGATATCACCGACAAGATGAGCGATACCTACAAGCGCAAGAATCACGATTATGGGAATGCTTTTTCCGAAATGTATGATGAGCTTGGTATCAACTACGGCTACGGAAAGATACGAGAGAAGGTGAATCGCATCAAGACGCTGAAGGACAATGAGGCGCAAGTTGCTAATGAACCATTGGAAGATGCTCTTCTTGACTGCGCTAACTATTGTATCTTGACATTGATGGAATATCAAAAACGTAAGGAACATGGAACAGACTGATTACACTTGCAAGGATTGCTTCTTCTTCAAGAATGGAGCTTGTAACCACCCTAATGAGATTAGGTTTACTTCTGAGGAGAATCCATCTTGCACAGATTTCGAGTATAAGGAAATAAAAGTTGAACTTTAAAATATTGTTATCATGGCATTACCATTTGGAAAGACTATCAAGACAAGACACTTCACCGTGCTGAAGTTCAGTAAGAGCTTGTCTAAGAAAGAAGTTGCTTCACTCAGAGAGGATATCCCTGCTGATATCAAGAAGCATTTACAGAGAGGCTCGCTGCCTTTCATCAAGATTGCGAACATTGCCGGCACATGGGGAATCGAGTACTCTATCGGTACATCAATGTACGCTGCGCTCGATGAATGTATTCCTGTTGCTGTAGGAGACCATTATGAGTTCTCCAAGGATGATGGAAACATCATCGAGGCATTTGCCCAGCTTATGTATGCGGATACATCGTTGCCTGGCGATGCAGAATACACGGCAGGTAAGTTGAAACTCCGTGACGAATACATTGCTCGTGAGGCTGAAAGAAGAAACGCTGCTGCCGATGAGGGTAAGACAGAAGAGCAGCTTCGCAAGGAGAGCGATGAGGCCGTACAGGAAGTCATCGACCGCGATAAGCACGCCGAGACTCTTCTTGAGATGGCAGAACAGATTAAAAAGGAAGGAGGCAAGGATGAGCGATAAATTGCTTGAGGTCGTTCAAGACCACACTTCCTTAGTACAGGCGCTCCAGTTCATTTTGGAGGCCGCAGAGACTAAGAAACTGCCTCCATACGGTGTTCTTCCTGTATTCAATGACGACCTTCTTAATGATAGGCTTAAGGGTATACTTGAGTTGGTTACCGGAGAGAAGTATCCTTAATTGACTTCAAAGTTTTCTTCTACTTATATATTTGTTTTAAAAAGCGAGGGGCAGTATCTGTGAAGACACTGCCCCTCTTAGTTAACCAAAATAATTTGAATTATGCTCAGCAGAAAGAATCTGTGAACATTAATTATTTGCAAAGGTACTTGGTTTTGCTGAATTTCTAGTAAAACAAAGTTACTTTAACACGAATTTAACTATTTCTTCTTCTTTTGGAAAGTCGCCTGACCATTTTTAAAGATAATGCAGTCCTCGCAGCATCGAGGCATTGATAGAGGAATATAGTAGTGGACCACATTATTTTCTGTATCAATTTCGTCCTGCTTAATCTTAGAGTAGTCGGCTATCATGGCAGTCGTCTTTTGCCACTCTGGAGAGCCAAACTTCTGCTTGCGCTGAGCGATAACGAGGTTTCTCAGAATCTCTTCCTTCGAGGTAGCCTTAATAAGTTCCTCCTGGGTGAGCTCATCGGCGTTCTCGTTCTTCGCTTTCTTGCCCTGTACCTCTGCGATTCTCTTCTGAACGGACTCCTTGGCTTCTAGTTTATTCATCTCGTTTTCGAGGAAAGATTTCTCCCACACACCTATTCCTTCTCCTTGGAATGCGATGGCCCAACTGTCACGGACAGACATGCCAGAACCGCGGAGACTGGCGTAGATGTAATAGCGAGGATCTTTCATCTTGAGAGCCTTCGCCTTCTTGTACGTATCGACGGATAACGTGTATCCTTTTGTTTCTTCAATCATAATCTTATTTCTTTTTATTATCCTTGAATGCAAATACTGTGTAGCAACAACACGAAACGTGAAATGGAGGATATGGATCTTTGAAAGAATGGATGCCAGCATCGGCTTCATTTTGGCAGATTTCGCATGGATAACTACTTCCTCTCTTGACGTAGAACCCGATAGCCTTGTTCTCCTGCCCATACTCCTGCTCTGCCTGTCCCCACGCCAAAGCAATCACCTGAGAAGCGTTTCTTACGATGTTCTGATAGGCGTTCTTGTAGTATCCCTTTCCATAAGAAGGAACATCGATGTTAATGTCCTTTCTCTTCGCCTTGGTGATGACTGATGTGTGATATGGGTCTTTATAGCCTGTGCGGATGGAAGACAGGAGCTGCTGGTCTGAATATCCCATCAAGGTTCCTGCCTTGATCATCCTTACGATGTCTTCCGCAAAGTTTCCGAGATAGACGGCGTTTCTTTCGGATGTCGTCTTTCCGTAGATGTCGCTGACGAGAAACGATTCGATGTTCTCGCTGTCAATCCCGAGAATCTTGCATGAAGCCTTAGAATAAGCAGAGATGTAGCTGTTGATACTCTCCTCTGCCTCAGCAGTAACATTCTTGGCGTAAGAGAGCAGGGCTGACTCGTTTGTGAGCCTGCCCGCGCCTCTGTATCGCTTACTTGTGGCAATTATTTTCTGTGTCGATTTCCAGAGGATATCAGCAACATGGTCCTCGCAGTTTCGGATTGCCTGTAAGCGCTTCCTGCTGTAATCGACAGAACGTTTTAACTCATCCATAGGCTTACTTCTTTACGGTCTTCCAGTTGTTACGTCCCGGCCAGTTGCCGTTCTCATCCCAGTCTGTCCCGCTTTTGTTCGGTCTGCCAGCGCCACGACCAGTACGAACGTTTCCGCTGCCTCCATTCTGAATCTTCACCGTTGCCCTCTGCTCCTCGATTGCATTTTGAGTTTCGTTATCCGCACGTTGCATATCCATGAGGAGGTCCTGCTGATCCTCTTCCTTCTTCTCACGCATGATACGGTCATATTCATCGTTAACAGGGAAGTCTGGGCAACGCTCAGAGGCAGTCTGCTTTGAGAGGAAGTTGTTCTGAACAGCCGTTGCTAAGTTTGTAATTATTTCAGATTTATTCTGATGCACATAGATTTCCACCCAAGCGTGAATAGGAAGACCGGTCATAGTGGCCATGCAGTTTTCTTCAACTCCTATACCATACTTTGAGATACGGACAAGTTGATCCAGGAACGGATGCATCTTCTTAGCATCGTTCTCAGCAACCTCGATAGCAGGAGAATAGAGCAGCTTGATGGCAACGCCCGGAAGGTCACCCGACTTCAGCTCCGGTGGCTTTACTGTGAACGAAAGCTCATAGATGAGGTCATACGACTTGTTAAGCTGTGTCGCAAAAGCATCGGAAGCGTCTGTTCCGTTAAGGAAGTCAGCATCACCATTCGTATCGGTAATCTGAATCATCTTAGCCGATCCGTCTGTATCTCCAACAACGGTAATGTCGTCACCATCGCCCTTCAACTTCATTATAGGGAAGGCGTAAGCCTTGTTGTTCTCGCAGAGATAAGAGAAAGCTTCCTCGTAGTCCTCGATGTTCTTCTGTACAACAGACCAGCATGGGCCGTCATCGTTTCTTACGTATGCAACAGGGATAAATGGGAAGCCGTGAGCTTTCTCTTCAACGCAAGTGTAGTCGTCGATTCCGAATATCTTGGCAATTCTCTTGATAGTCTCCTTGACCTTGCCTTCGTTAACTTGCTTCTTGAAGCGGTAGAATGTCTTGTCATCCCACACCTCTACCCATTCAATCTTTTCATTACCTTCCTCGTCGAAGTCGTAATACTTGCGAGCAAACACAACAAGTTCACCAGTAAGAGGGTCGAACTGAGGATACAATGTGTCTCCTCTATCGAAAGCCAATGTGCGAGTACCGAATTTCTTGTTTTTATCGAAGAATCCGACTACAGCAGCCTCAGCAACCTTCATGTACGAACTTACAGCCTCATAGTGGCGAATCTCCATATCGTGCATATACCATCCCTTCTTAAACTTGGCAAGAAGATTAATATACTCTTCCTGTTTCTTCATCTCAGGATCACCGGCAAGCTCAAACTGAATATCGTTACCTGTCATGTGGAGAACGTGCTTCGTATGAATAACTTGCTGGAAAGCAAATGCCGTTCTTTGAATCTCCTGGACATACCATTTCCCGTCTTCCGGGTTCTTTCTCCAGATGTCAGGGTAGAGATCCTTGTCGAAGATTTTGTGGGACGTAGGATAGAACTCACGAAGGAAGTCCTTCTGAGTCTTAATCACTCTGTACAATGTATCTTGCGGCATCTGAGGGTCTTCATTATCGGACACCTCGTTCCTGCAATAGCCATCGTGGGTCATGTACCCCTTTGGCGTGAGTTCAAAGAAAGGCTTCTTTACGAAAATCTTTCTGAAATTTGTTACCTTGATAGCATCCATAATCCTTTTACCTTTTTATTTTTCTTTTTTGTTAAACTGAATATCATTACGTAGAACCAAGATTCAAAGAAGTCAGGCGAGTGCCCGACATATTTCTTGGCAATCTTCTTAGGTAATAGCTTGAATCCCCTATCATCGCTATTCTCGTCACGTCTGAGCATCTTACGCTCCTTCTGAAGAATCTGTCTGAGAGGAACCTTGTCAAATCCGTTTCCTGAATACTTTCTTTCAAGCAGGGCCGAGTCGATGGAAATCTGCTTCTCTTTTATCATCTTATAGAATAACCATGCGCACTGAGACTTCAAATCCTTATATAGGTATTTGATTCCTTCTTCTTCCTGATGATTCCTAGCGATAGGTGCTGCCTGGTTGTTGAATGGGACGGCATCCTTGAAGAATCCCTTAAAGTACTGACCGATACCCTGCATATCGTAAGTGAAGTTACATTCCTCGACACCCCACTCTCTCAGCTTGGCCTCAACTACCGAAACGAGTGTCTTAGGGTCCAGCCTCAGAACAACCAAGTCTTTACAATGCCATCCTTCCCAAAGCCACATTACGAAGTTATCGCCTCCGGTGAATGCGATATCGGCAGAAGCTCTGCGTTTTCCATTTCCTATCTGTTCTGCATTGTCGTAGATTTCATCAAGGTCTTCCATCTTGATCATGTCATCACCGGCAGCTTTCCAGTTCCAGTTAGCTTCCAGGTCTCGCATGCGCTGTTCCTCGTCCTGTTGGGCAAGGTTGGCGAGATATGAGGCATCGGTAGAGATAAGCTTAATGTTCTCTGATACGTCAGCGCGAACGAATGTTGCCGACTTGATGAACATTTCGAGCTTCGTGTATCCAAGTTCCTCGTAGCTGTCCTTCCAGAGGCTATCGATGATGCCCTTGCACTGTTCGTATACCTCTTCTCTTGTGTTACCCCAGTAGATAGAGTCCGGTGTATCACCATCCATGAAGCAGTAGCGGATAACTCCATCTCGCTCCGGTATTATGTATCCATTCTCGTCAACCCACCAGTCGATGAACTTTCGCACCCATGATTCCGGGTCAGGGTTACAGGTAATCCAGAATCGGTTTCGTATGTGAGCTGCGTTTCGGTTGTTGGTCAATAGGTACTTGAACTTCTTGTATGGACACTGAGTACCCTCATCGATGCAGACATAGGCATACTGGCGCCCCTGGAATCGTGTCTTGAAATCCTGATAGGCTCCTGCGTAGTACGAGAATTTGAGCCATCCTCCGTTGTCGAAGTTCCAGGTCATATCGTTCTGTGACTTATTGTAAGTTCCAAATTGGGAGAACAATTTGTAAGAGTCTGTCACCAAGGACTGCAAGTCGTCTTTTTCGTTACGAAGAATTGTTGCATGAAAATCTGGATTTTTGATATCCTTCAGAACTTCCATAAGGGAAGAGAAGGACTTGGAGTTGTGAGTGACGATAAAGTCCTCGACAACGAATAGTGAGTCCGGATTCTCAACGGCGATGCAACAGCAGTTTCGCTTGCCGACCGGTTTACAGCTGACAATCCTCCTCTCTAATTCCTTCTTTCTGTAATCGAATCGAACCTCCCATTTCTTGTTTGACTTCCTTTTTACGTAGCAAACAGAACCGAGACTATCAACCAGATACTTGAAATCGAATGCTTTCTTTCTTGTCTTGAAAGTCTTCTTCCAGTATTTTCCGGAAAATCTACCCGATGTTTCGATGATACGTCTTAAAGACTCAGTTCTCTCAGCGACAGAGGCTAGGCCGAACTTTTCATCAAACTCTACAGGTTTTACGCAGGGAATAGTGATGTCGTAGCCTTCGTTGATGTAACTAGCTATCTCACAGGCAAGATGTGGTATAAATCTCCTGTCGCCATCGATAGATACATTCCAGATATGGTCATCCGAGCATACTACACTCGATCCGTCAGATAGTTCAATTTCGTAGCAATCTCTATCAGGATAATCGATTCGACCTAATACTCTATGTCCCTTACCGTCATGTCCTATTACGGTGTCGCCATATTTAAGATGCTTGATTTTAATGAATCCTCTAGTAGTTAACACTCTCGTGTCTTCATCCAGAGGTCCACCTCGCGAGCCGCCAACTATCTTAATATCTGCATCAATAGACAGCATGCGCTCCTGACCGCCACGCTGAGCTATAATCTTCAGCTTGTCGGGATGCTTCTTATCGGCGTCTCTTAATGATTGGATATACTCTTGAGTATAAATAGGCTCACCGTTATCCAATTTTAATCCTGAAAATACTTCCTTTTGCATAAATATACATTTAATACTGCAAAAATATACAATTTTTCTTGGATAATTGCATATTTATTCATATATTTGCAAAATAAAAGGTATATTTATACGTTTTCGAGGTGGAGGGACCACTTTCGGGATAACATTTTAATCAAAAAAACAACATGACAAGAGAGGAACTCTTAGCATTAGTGAACAAGGAGGTTGATACCACCAAGTTCAAAGAACTTAGCCAAAAGACCATCGATGAGGAACTTGATGATGTTTTGGAAGATTTCGGTGATGACGAGGAAGCAAATTCCAAGTTGGTTACCAAGTTAGCAAACCGTCTGAAGCGTATCAACGGCAACTTGCACAAGAATATCTCTGACGAGGTAAAGAAGAGCAAGGAGGAGGCTGAACGCAAGAAGAAGGAAGAGGAAGAGGAGCGCAAGCGTAAGGAGGCCGCCAAGAATGGCGATCCTGACGACAAATACAACGAGCTTCTCAAAGAAATCAAAGCCCTCAAGGAAGCTAACGCAGAAAGAGACAAGAAGGCTGCAAGGAAGGCGACCATCGAGTCTGTAAAGGCAGGTTTGAAGGATAAGTTCGACAAGGCAAACCTTGAAATGAAGAACTACTTCCTCAATGCTGCAATCGCAAAGCTGGAGATTCCGGACGAAGATGCCAACATCGACGACCTGGTTTCTAAGGCTGAGAAGATCTACACCGCAGAGTACAAGGAGGCTACCGGTGAAAACGGCATTCCTGCAAAAGGCAGTCGCACGTCTAGCGGAGGCACGTCCACAGATGATGACAAGTTTATGGAAGAAGTGGCCGAGCGTCGAAAGAAGAGATTCGGCGGTGGAGACAAGAAGTAATTTCAGGATAACAATTTTAAAAAGGTAAAAAGATTATGGACAACACTTCTATTTCCTACATGGAACAGATGGGTACTCGTGGTATGCTGAACCACGGCGCAACCATTGTTCAGACAGAAGGTAAGGTCGGTGGAACCCGATACGTGTTTGCTGGCCTTGAGGCACTCATCAAGAATGCCTTCGTTCACCCACCTATTGGTGGCAAGCTCGTCAATCCGTTCAAAGGTCAGGCTAAGATTTATGCCGGTGACTTGATTGAGCACGACCTTGGTTTTACAGCTGGCAACGACGGACCTGGCGCGACATTCAAGATTCTGAAGGCTTACGGTGTAGCAAAGGCTACAACTGCGGCTACAGACACAGACATCTACATCGTTCGTAACGGCTTCGTTCACATTCCGTTCCCTGGCGACACCATCATGGTCGGTCAGAAGGACTTCAAGACAAAGGCAAAGGGTGTGACTATTTCAGCAGTCGAGGCTACTACTGATGATACCGCAGGTGACGTTTGGAAGGTTACTCTTTCTGCTGCTCTCGGCACATTGAAGGTAGGTGACGTATTGGTTGAGGCTGCAAGTGCAGGCGAATCCGTATTGCCTATGGTAACCAACCCTAACTGCTTTGCTCCGAGCGACAACGATTTTCCTTATTTCAATGCCGGCGGAGACAAGTATCATCAGCCTCGCAACAACAACAACTTCTGTATGTTGAATCCAGACTGCGTTATGTGGCTTGACCGCATGGGTCCTGTTCCTCCTGCCGTTAAGGCGATGAACAAGTCACTCTACCCAGAGTTCTGGCACATTTAACCTATTGTCTAACGTAAAAAGATTGATTCAGGATTATGGCAAAAATTGATATTGGTGTCGAGCAGCTTGCGAAGTTCTTCACTGGTAAGGGTAACAACACTTACCTTCAGAAGTTCGTCAATCGTGACGGCGTATTGCGCTGTAACAACGGCTGGTATCTGACACAGGGTGACATTGATCCAAACCTCACCCCTACATCTAATAATGGCGACGCAACCTTCAAGGTTCGTCTTCGCACTTTGAACCCTGCAACCTTGATGAACCTCCGTGCCCCTCTCGGCGAGGGCTATCAGAACGACCACGAGGGTATTGAGTGGTATACCGCTTCAATCCCAGACTTCGCTGCTGACGGCTTCCGTGAGACTGCGACAGAGCGTTATCACAAGATGAAGCTTCTCCAGGATGAGTTCGGCAACGATGCAGACCTGGTTGATGCTTATCTCGACAAGGTTCAGGTATTGTATGACTCTCTTGACATGACTATGACATACATGTCAGCACAGTTGAGTTCTAAGGGTGTCATCGACTACGACAAGATCGGTCGCGGTATCCAGGAGCCTCTGTATGACGCAAAGGTTCCAGCCGAGAACTTCAAGAAGGCAGGCAAGCTTGCTTGGAACGACGCGAACTGCGACTTGCTCGAACAGATGCGTAAGTTTGAGGAGGATTGGCGCAACAGTAATATTGAGTACCGCAGTGTACCTCTCGTATGGCAGATGACCAAGAACGACTACAACAACGTCTTCTTAAAGAACAAGCAGATTGCCGAGCTGTACAAGAGCTGGGCGAACGCTAACTTTGTGGCAGTATTGCAGAACTACGGTCCGAACAACGCAATGTTCCTGAAGTCTGTTGTTGACCTCAATGGTCTTTCTCCTATCGAGATTGTCGATGAGGTTGAGCACAACAAGCGCTTCGACGGAACAGTTACCGAGATTCGTGGTTGGGCAGACGGAACAGTCGTTCTTCGCCCTGCTGGTAAGCCATTGCGTTTCATGCGCAAGGAGATTCTCGACAAGCGAATCTTCGATACTCTCGGCAATAAGCTCGTGGATGTAGCTTGGGCACAGACAAACAACGGTCTCGGTCTGCTCCGTAACATGGTTACCGCAAACGGTATGTTCCAGGAGTTCAAGACAGACTTGTTCCTCGCTTCTGTTCCTGCTATGCTCGATGCTCCTTACCGTTGGATTATCGACATCACCCAGAAGGGTTAATTCTTTAACGTAACTAGATTGTATGACTATGGATTCGGAGATGAACATTTACACTGTGAACGACTACCTTATTAATAAGGTGAAGTTCGAGATGCCGATAAAGGCTCTGTTGGGCATCATGCACGACAGGGAGCTTGAAAATGGCATCGACCTCGAAGCCTGCGACAAGGACAAGGTGAGACTTGCCTATGCCGACATGCTGAAATGGTTTGTTCTTGGTCCGAGCAAGGTGAACAACACCTCCGACTCCGATAACGGATGGACTCATTCGGGAGGTGGCTATGATATGTCGGATAACGACAGGAGCGAGATGAAGGCAGAGGCTAACGCTATCTATGCGGAGCTGGAGCCTGATTCGATGCTCAAGAAGAAGTCCACCTTCCGGGTGACCTCCCACGGAGTAAAGAGGGCGAATTATTCTCCTTGGGGAGAACCTCTCCCTCACATCATCAAATAAGGCGTATGGAAAAGGAAAACATCAGAAACCCAAGATACCCTCACATCATCAAGATCGTGAGGAAGGTCGTCGGAAAGACCGACCCTGATGACCCGTTCGCCGATGATGATGCTCCAGTTGGTGAGGACAAGGAAATCATTCTCTACTATGGCGAAGGCCGCAGTTACACAGATACCACTACAGAGGGAGACAAGAACGTCGACCAGAACAAGAGGAAGGCATCGATTCCGGTCAGATATGACGAATGGGATGCTGGTAAATGTCCTCTTGACGGCGACAAAATCTACTCCACTGTCGGTAACAATACCGAGATAGGTATGGTAAAGGACTGCGAGCCGGATAATAACAGGACTGTTGTGTATTGGAGTTTGACAAGGGTTTAGATTATGACAAGTTTATCAGGTCAGTTTTTACAGGTCGAGAAAAAAATCCGTCAGATGGCTGTAGCAAAGATGCAGCAGAAGATGGAACATGCGGCTGAAATGACAATGAAGGCTGCTGACAAGTCTCGAAACTATGATGACGTAACCGGTAACTTGTACAAGTCAACAGCCATCGGTACATATTACAACGGCTCATTGCAGTCGATTCATTATGCTCCTGGCCCAGAGCCAACCCGAGTAACCCTTGCTGCCGGAGAGAGATACAACCTTGATAAGTATTATCGCAGTTCGTTCTCCTTCAAAGACAGCGGAAGGAGACCTTACAAGGGTGAATACGGAGAAGGTGGTGAATATGGTCCAAACGCGGCGTGGGATGAACTTGTTTCCAGGGAGCACAACAAAGGAAAGTACGATGCTACATGGCAGATGCTCCTTGTTGCCGGTGTGGATTATGCTAAGTTTGTCGAGGTTAAGAGAGGTCACGACGTGATTACCTCTCTTAGAGAATATTTGGTTAGATACTTTAGATCGATGTAAGATATGGTTAGTATTAAGACTCTATATTTCGATGTCGGTAATGCAATGAAGGGAATTTGCGACAAGCTCTACTCCCGGAGCCGACCAAAGGCAGTTGATACGAAAATCAACAGCTATATCGTGGTATACTTCCCATCTAGTATCTATAACAATGAGATGAACTCAAGTGGAGTTTACAACGATTTCACCACTACAGCTCAAATCGAATTGTATGTGCGCGATAAAGCTTCAGCAAGCAATCCAAATACATTCGATGTATCTAGCGTTGACGAGAAAGTCCAGGAGATTATGGACAGATTTCCAATCTCTACAAAAAATCTCATTGTTTCAAATCCTCGTATAACACTACAAACAGACGATGGCGCCGGTTTTTCCGTGACGATCATACAGGGAAGGTTACGTACGAAATAAGTATTCAGGTATAACAATTTAAAATATTTTAGATTATGGCTATGACAACTATTGACAAGATGAAGGACATTTTCAATGGTCCTAAAACTCTGCTCTACTCAAAGGCTATTACCGATTTGAGCAAGGCTACAGTTGACATCACCCCAGAGGTTGAGCTTCCGGTTGCCGTTGACTCGCTGAAGGCGACTATGGATGACCCAACCATCAACCACTACAAGGTTATCGGTCTTGCAGGCGACTGGGCAACTACAGCAGAGCTCGGCGACTTCAATGTAGAGTTCGTTGTTCCTTCAAAGGCAAAGGACTTGCTGACAATTATGTTCGGTGAGGATGCTATCACCGAGCTGACCAAGGTTACTCTGAAGGGTACAGGTGACGCTACCCTCGACGCTACTACCGGCTTTACAGGTATCGCTGTTGAGCCTAAGAAGTTCAAGATCAAGGGTACTATCGTTATTGTTGACGACGAGAAGGAGAACCTCATGGTTATTACCAACATCGCTCTCTACGCTACCTTGCAGTGGGATAAATCTGGTACTGAGCCAGTTGCATTCAAGTTCTCAGGTTCTATTGAGGGTGCAGGTAAGCGTAGCATCGCTTGGCTTACTAAGGCTCCAGCTGCTGGTGAACCAGGCATTGGCGGTTAATCAAGAGAAAAGGCTTCTTTAGGTAATTAGATTCAGGATAACAAACCGTTGGGCGGCAGGCTAATCAACAGCCGTGCCGCCCTTCTTCATTTAATAGCATACAATCATGGCAGAAGAAAATAAAATAGAGCAGCCTTCAGTGGACTTGCAGGAGTTGCTTGACAGCGTGCTGCACGACGAGCCTACCGAGTTCGTGTTCCGTGGAAAGAAGCACAGGCTCGGCTGGCTTCGCAAGGGAACCATGAGCAGGTGTTCTCATATCAGGGCGAAGGAGAAGAACGAATGGAAACGCAACGTCAAGATTTGCGTCTGCATTCTCCTCAACAACATCTGGAAGATTAGATTTCTGTATTGGATCTACTGGCGCTGGCTCTACTACATCAATGATGTGGACGTGGCCGAGGTTCTGAGAGTTCTCGATGTTTCTAAAAAAAAAATTCCATCGAACGCATTCTCACTGGCTACCATATTAGCGACCGGGATGACGGACGTGATGATGACGATGACGAGGAGCGAAGCAAAAGCTATCCAAGCAGAACAAGCTGGGGAGCAGCCTTCTCACTAGCAGAGAAGTTCTGTTTCCTCTTTCAGCGTAAGTATTTCATCGCAGCCTACGACTACTGGTGGGGCTATTCTTCGGCACAGATTGACCTCATGGTTGCAGACCAGCCTCTTGTCGTATATCCAAAGACCAAGAAGGAAGACGGTCCGAAGAAGCACACCAAGAAGGAGATGGATGACCTCTACGACGGGTGGATGGAGAAAAAGAAGAAAGAAGGAAGTCTTGTTGGCGAGACAATAAATCTTGTCGGTTACTTAAACAATAAACTCTAATTTTAAAAATATTCAGGATATGGCAGGTGGAAATATGGGAGACCTCAGTTTCTCGCTCACTCTAAAATCGAGAATTGAAGAGGAAACCAAAAAGATTATCAGAGAATTAAACAAGGTTGATTCTACTGGTAAGCAGGCACAGAATGCTTTGGAAGCAATATCCGAAGCAACGAAGGGTATTGGAGATAAGGGAGGTCAAGGCTTAAAAAAGTTAAACGACTTTGTTAAAGAATTACATCGTAACATTGGTGTATTTTCAAGCGAAGATTTCTTTAGTCCAAAAAAACTCCAGCAGTTGGAGTCTGTCCAGGACGGGTTGTACAAAATAGGCCGCATACTCGGAGAGGTGTCTAAGGAAGGTGCTGGATTCAACATATTCCCTAACAGCGTTGCAACTGAGGCAAACAAGGCAGAGAGAGAACTTCATAAGTTATCTTCTATTATTGACGAAATCAACAAACGCCATGGTGAAGGAATACAGATGTTTGGTGTTGAGTCAACGAATAACATACGGCAGTCGTTGTCAGAGCTGTCTAAATACAGAACTGAGTTAGAACAGATTAGGAATAACGGAGGTATTCATCCTATTACCGGACTCACAGCATCTGATGTCGTAAAGAGTGCCGGATATCTCAATGCTATAGATGAAGCAAAGACTTATGCTAAAGTTGTAAAGAATGCTATCTTAGAAAGATACAAGACAGAACAAGATGCTGAGAAAAAGCGAAAGAAAGACGAGGCAGACGCAGCACGCGAGGCAAAAGCAAATGAGAAGCAGAGACAGAACGAGTTAAAGAACACGGAACGTCGGTATGATTCTCTCGGCAATAAGGTTCGCCAGCTTCGCTCTGAATACAGCAGGGGCATCTCTATCGGTGCAGATGTAAGCAAGGCAGAAGCCGAGATTAGCAGACTCCTTTCTTTAATGAGAGCCCTTATAAATATTAAGGGAAGACTTAATTCAGAGAGCTGGAAGGATAGCCTCGGTATGCTTGGTAATATCGGTAGTGGTCACGATACCACATTAGCTTCTAGGGTTCTTCAAGATCAGAAAGCAGTAAACCAAGAGGTTCAGAAAGGTATCGAGCTTGAACAGAAGCGTCAGCAGGAAATTGCTCAGTCTGCCGCAAAGGCACGAAACGATCTCGCAGCAGCATTCGCCGGAGCAAACGCTGAAGCGAAGAAGATGCAATCCATAGTCGGAGACATCAAATCTCTCTTCTTGCAGGGAGGTATTGTCTTTGGCGCACAGCAATTCTTTAATTCAATCGTACAGACCGGTGGTGAGATTGTTCAGCAGCATGTTGCGTTACGCTCCATCCTTGGTGATGTACAGAAGGCTGACGAGCTGTTCGCTCAGACACAGCAGCTTGCGTTGCAGTCTCCATTCAAGTTTGGAGAGCTGAACCGAGATGTAAAGCAGCTGGCTGCATTCGGAGTCGAAGCAAATGACTTGTATGATACCACAAAACGACTTGCGGATATTGCATCTGGTCTTGGTGTAGACTTCGGACGATTGGGTTTGGCATTCGGCCAGGTAAAGGCTCGTTCTTGGCTCGATGGTAAGGAGTTGCGCCAGTTTGCTTACGCTGGTCTTCCTCTCTTGCAGAAGATAACGGAATTATATAATTCTGAAGGCAAGAACGGGCGCAAGAATTACACCCAAGCAGACGTCAAGAAGATGATATCTGGAAGGCAGGTAAGCTTCGAGGATGTTCAGAAGGTACTGTGGAAAATGACTGATGAGGGTGGTCAGTTCTACAATATGCAGCTCGTGTTGTCCGAAACACTGCTTGGTCGCTGGAATAAGCTTATCGACGCGTGGGATATTATGCTCGGTAAATTTGCAGAAGGAAAGAATGTCATAGGCGGTACGTTCTCGTTTATTATCAACCGAGTAACAGACTTAGTATTAGCTCTTGATAAACTGTCCCCTGCTATGCTTTCTTTCGGAGCTATATTTGCTGCAAGGAAACTCGGACTGATGGCTTCCGGTAAGCTCGGGTTAGGCTCAATAAACAAGAACTACACTCAGCAGATGAACGCTCAGCTGAGGACTTACGCTATCGAACAGCAGCAACTTGTCACAGAAGGTAAGATTACTCAACAGAAGGCGTTACAGAATGTACAGGCAAGGGCATACTTGCTGTCTGATACCGCTTCAAGGGCGAATACTATGTCTCGTCTTGCACTTGAAGGGAAGATGTCTGTTCTTCAAATGCAAAAAGCGGTCAAGGAAGGTCTTATAACCAAAGAGCTTGTTAGTCAGCTTGCGGTGATGGGACAGATTACAGCAAGACAGGAGCAGATTATACTCGGAGGAACACGATTTGCCGCCGTAATGAATATGGGTATCTCTAAGATAGGTGGAGGAATCAAATCCCTCTTTACGATGCTTGGCGGATGGTGGGGACTTGCTATCGGGGCAGCTGTTCAGATATTCTCCAGCTATAGCAGTGATATGGATAGAATTTCCGAGAATGCGAAGGGATTCAGGGATTCTGCATACAACAAAAAGAAGAGCTACGAGGATGAACTCGCGAACGAGAAGCCTACAAACAGTGCTGACTTGCAGCAGCGGGTAAACTCGATGAAGGAACTCCTTCAAAATAGCGGAGATTATACCCAAACTATAGAAGATCAAATTGCAAGGGCGAAGAATCTTAACGAGCAGTATGATATTCTCAATAAGGGAATAGTTGCCGCTCGTGATAACTCACAGCAGGAAGCAAACGACTCGGATGTTGTTGCTGGAGCACTTGGAGCTTCAGGTGGTTGGGGTTCCGGTAATCCTTTTGCAGACACGATAGAGGATGCTGTCGAAGACCTCAACGAGGCGGTTATCAAGTACCAGACGCTTTTATCTGGACTTGACGAAGATACTAAGTCGAGAATGGATAGCGTTGCTAATCAGTTCTTGAAGCCAGAGGAAAGAGCCATGTCTCTCGATGAGAAGATTCGTATTCTTGCAGAAAGAGGAGGCGCAAACTGGGATTCTTTCGTTTTGAAGTCAAGTAACGGAAGCAATGATATTGCAAATAGCATTTACAAAATAGGAATAAGGGCCAACAAGGTTAGTGATCAGATAAATGATATCGCCAAGAAAAATATTCCTAGAATCATTAACTTCCTTAAGAAGTCATTCAACCTGTTCGGTGTAGATTTCTCGAAGTGGTGCAACAGGAATTCTTCACGCTTTGCGAGCATGATAGAAAGAATGCTCGATGCGTGCAAGGTGAATGTTCCTCAGATTCGTGAGTACTTGAAGTCTATCTTCTATCAGGAGGCTGGTGCAAAACAGCCAAAGAAAGCAGGTGGCGGCAAGGTCGAGAAACCAAAGACGCCTATGCAGCAACGAGTGCGCAGAAATTTATCCAAGACAGGAAAGAGTAAAGCGAGGGTAGAAGCACAGGCGACTATGCTCGACTCTTACCTCGATGAAACTTCCGACTATAATACGGATAATAACCTGCAAACAGAGTTGCAGAACAGGTACAACGAGTATAAGAACCGCGAGAACAAGTTCAAACGCGGTAAGATATCTAAGGCACTTCGAGATGAGGCTTGGGAAAGCTACAATAGCTTGAATCAGGCGGCATGGGAAGGTCTCGGCTATAAATTCTATCCGCAAGACAAAAAGTCCAATAAGGTTCCGAAAGGAAGAAACGGGAATTCAGGTCGCAAAGAAGATATAGAGCTCAAGCGTTTACAGGAGCGTCTAAGCAGTCTTAAGTCTGCAAGGCAGATGTACCAGAAGTACAAGAGCATAATGTCTGATGAAGAGGCAAAGAAGAAGACTTACAATCTCTTCCCAGAGGTTACCGGTCTTAATCTTGACGACTATCAGAAGGCTGTCCATTCTCTCCTTGGAGGATTCAGTATAAACACCACAGAGAGAAAGAAGTTCCAGACTTCAATCTATCGTGAGGTTGCAGAGTGGCTCTTCGACGAGAAGGACAAGAAGGAGTACGAGAGAAAGGCAGCTGACTTCAATGAGTCCATGAACAAGCTGTCAGAACGTTGGGATTTGTACAAGAGCCTTCTCGAAAAGACAGGCAGCAAGTTCTTTGCTGAGTCCGCATGGATTGACGCTTTCCAGATGGATGACAAGACTCAATCTCTTATGGACGAGTATTACGCTCACTACCATGAGATATTCAATCTTCAGGATTCTCTCAGCATGACTGACGGAGAAGCTAAGGAAAAGCTTAAGCTACCAAATCAGTACGAAGAGTGGAAAAAAATTACAGAACTCCTCCGTGGTAATTATGTTAAGTCTTTGCAAGATGCCGCCGACATCATTGAGAAGACAGAAGATTATGAGGATAAAATCTTGAAGATAAGGGAGAGATACAACGAGCTTATCAGCAAGACGAATGATCCTGGCATCAAGGCGAGATATGAGATTCAGAGAGACAAGGAGATTGGTCAGGTTAAACTTGACAAGTTCAAGAACTCTTCTGATTATCTCAACTTCTACGGAGCCATCGTGTCTCTCGGTATGGATAAGGCTCAGACTATCGGAGCAAGAATCAGGCAGAATATCAATGAGGCTCTACAAAGCGGAGCCATTGATGCTAGAGAGTACGCCAAGGAAATCAAGCAGCTTGATGAGCAGTTATCGAAGCTGACGAGTCCAAAGAAGACTTTCCTCAATGGTGGCCTGAAGGGAATGGCTGAGCAGAAGATTTCTGATGCCAGCGAGCAGATGACCATCGCAGCAAGTAAAATTGCTGAAGGAAAGAAGGTTCGTGAACTTGGTCTCAAAATGGGAGACGAAAACTTCATCAAGCGTGGTGACAGCATGATTGACAGCGGAAAGGCTATGATGAAAGCTGCTGAGATTCTGTTTAAGGATGGAACAAAAGCAAAGGAGTCTCTTGATAAGTTTGCTAACGTAGTAAGTATTATCGACCAGAATGTCCAGGGAATGAGTGAAGCATTCAATGACATCAAAGAGACTGCTTCCCTTCTCGGAGCTGACACTGAGTCTGATGGATGGCAGGACGCTTCTGCGTTCTTCGAGACATTCTCCGGCATGTCAAGTTCACTGTCAAAGGTGGTAACAAGCGCGGAGTCCGGCAACGTTGGTGGAATCCTTGCCGGTGTCACTGGCATATTTACCTCTCCTATTAAGGCGTTTGCAAAGGCTCATGATGCCAAGCTCGACAGACAGATAAAGCTTGCAGAGAGACAGCTGAATGAATTGAAGAACCTATCTAGCAATATCAGTTCCGTTATTGAAAAGACACTCGGTGGAATCTATTCTTACAATAGGTCTTCCGATGCGAATAAAAAGCTCAACGATGTCAAGAATGACTATAAGGCTTGGGATTCTTTTTCTAAGACCGATATTGGAAAGAATTTCTTTGGAGGTCACAACTTCAGTCACTACAGCAAGGAGACTTATGACGCTGTAATGAAGACAGAGACGAATCCTTCCGCATACGCAGATCAGCTCGCCCTACTCCACGCTCAGGAAGACGAGTTGAGAAAGCAGAGACAAGCTGAGGAGGACAAGAAAAAGACGGACAAGGATAAGATTGCTGACTACGACCAGCAAATCAAGGAGATGCAGTTGCAGATTAAGACGTTCGCACAGGACTTCCTTAAAGACGTTTACTCTATCGATATGAAGAGTTGGGGAAATCAGCTGACTGATACTGTTGTGAGCGCATGGACTAAGGGGGAAGATGCAGTTGAGGCTTACAAGAATAAGGTCAAGGAAATGGTTCGCGAAGTTACGAAGAATATTGTATCTCAGAAAATCATGGAGAAAGCCCTTGAAAAACCTCTCGAATGGCTTACAGGTATCCTTGATGAAAAGGGTAAACTTGATGAGACCGACATGGACGATTTTGCTGACAAGCTCTACCAAGTTGGCGAAAATGTAGTTCCTCAGTTAACCGGTATCTTCGATGCTCTAAAGGAAAAGGGACTTGATTTGAGAGAAAACGGAAGTTCCTCTACGACCAACTCGATAAAAGGCATTACCGAGGAGACAGGTGATCTTTTTGCATCCTATCTTAACGCGATTAGACTTGATGTCTCTGTAATTAGGGAAATGCAGGGCAAGTTCCTTCCTGAGATGAGCGAGATTTCAAAATCTCAGCTCACGCAGCTCAACCTTATTTCTCGGAATACCTTGCGTAATGCAGATGCAGCAGAGAGAATCGAGAAAATTTTCATTGAGTATAACGATAACTTCAACAGAGTTATCAATGGTACGAAATCTTTAAAAATGAAATAATTATGTTTGAAAAAAGAAATTTATCAGACAGAATGAAGAACGAGGCGGTTTCACTGGGTCTTTGCGCTCAGTGGACCGCCGAGTGGCACGACAACTCATCCAAGCATGAGATGGTCGAGAAGTTTGTTAATGGTATCGACTTCTGTATCGGAAGAAACTGGCCTTCGACAAAGGATATGAAGAAGTACTTTGGTGATGTCATTCATGATCATGGTGTGTATGTTGACGAGAACGTTGACCTGCAAAACCCAAAGATTGTCATCCTCAATGGAGAGTGTGTAGCAAACATCAACTATGACTGGATGGACAGTGGAGAGATATACGTAAGGCACAACTCTTCACTTTACCTGAAGGTTAAGGGATTCTCCAGGGTGTTTGTTAATCTGTTAGATGGTGCGGAGCTTCATGTTGAATGCGAAGATACCGCAAAGTGCTTCGTCTACCAATACGGAGGAACTGTCGTGAAAGCTACCGGACCAGTCAATATCAGGGATAGACACGATTTTAAGTTCAATTAACGCATATTTATGCGTAAATTCTTGCATGTTTATGCATTATTTTGTATATTTGCAATTATAAAAAGTTGATTTTAGGTATGAAGGATTATTTCAGGATATACATGCAGAAGGAAGGCGATGGGAACGAGGTGAAGGACTCCATCGCCGACTTCGGTATGTATGTTAGCGAGAATCCGTTCAAGCCATGTGATTCTGTCAAGGAACCTGCAAAAAGGGAGTGGCACGACGAGCATGGTGACGACGAGTATATCGGAAAGGATGGTCTCTATATGGCGGCCTACGAGAATAAGGTTAAGTTTATGTTCCACGGCGAGGCTTTCGGCGCTAACGAGAAATGTAAGGCTTTTATTGATTACATCCGCAAGTCAGGCATGATGAAGATGTATTGCGGCTTCAATAGAATCGGAAGACAGCATGTAAGACTTAAGGATATTGATCCAAACCTATATAGAGATCCGGATAACGAGGACTTGCTAGTTCTCTCTATCACTTTCAAGTTTAACGACCCTGTTACTGACATAAAGCCAATCATGGACGCACAGGGCAGTATTTCAAATTTAGGATAAAGACACATGAGTACTTGGAATATTTATCATAAGGATGGCTCGAAGCTGACAGACGTTAACGGAGAGCAGATAACCGTTCATGGATTGGAATACTCCGATTCTTGGATGGGTGAGTGCTTCGTGACTATCAATTTCAAGCATGAAGTGCCTATCAACTTTCAGATAGGCGACTATATTGTCTATCGTGGCGAGCGGTTTGAGCTCAACTACGAGCCGGGCAAGGATAAGCAGGCCAGACCCGACACATATGGAGAGGGCTTCGTATATGACAGCGTAAAGTTCAATGCATTGCAAGATGAGCTTTCTAGGGCTGAGTTCCTCGACGTGGTATTAAATGATAATGAGCTCCACTACACTACCCTACCGAAATTTCCATTCTACGTACAGACTCTGGATGATTTGCTCGACAGGATCCAGGCGAACCTTGACGATCAGATTGGTACAGGTCTTTGGAAGATTTACTCCAGAAGCAAGGAGCGTTCCGTGCAGCGTGGATGCCTCGTTAGCGACTGGCAGTCAATGTATGGCGAAGGGACAAACGATAACGTCATTGAATCAATGTCTATCACAGTGGATTCACAGACCTGTTGGCAGGCCCTTGCGCTTGTGAACGAGAAGTGGGACATAAACTTCATCGTCAGAGGAAGAAATATCTATGTCGGTACTACCGGAATACAGGCAAACCATATCTTCAAATACGGACTCGGCAATGGACTCTATGAGATTGTTCAGAACGCTGATTCCGATCAGAGTGTCGTTACAAGACTAAGAGCCTATGGTTCCGAGAAGAATCTTCCTTCCCACTACTATGCGGACCTCGGTGTCAAGTACGTGGCGAATATCACGAAGGTGGTTACTGCAACAACATACGTAGACCTGAATATCGATATCGATTATGTCGAGACGTATTTCAAGAATAAGAGAAAATACGGTGAATCCCAAGAGCAGTCTTCCGGTTGGGTTCTTCAGGTAACATTCGATTTCCAGACTATCATTACCGGTTATGTAACACAGGCCTACGGCTCTAAAAAATGTAGATTCTATTCTGAGCTGAAGGGAACACAGACTGACACCGGAGATGAGGTATCAAAGGAGAAGCTTGATGCGTTTATTGCGCAGGTCAATGCCGGAAATACAAAGATGTATATCACGTCTGGTCTCAACAAGAAAAATGTTCCTTCGTCCATGAAGGAATATGCAGAGAATCTCCCGAACAATATGTCCATCAACAGACTTATGTTGCCTGGATTCCCTCATGTATCTCTGAGTGATTTCTATGACTCGCTTACTGAACAGGAGAAGAAGTACGTGAACCCTACCGGGAAACAACACAGATTCTCTACTGACCCGCATAGACCATACATCGATTCCATCAACATCGATCAGATTGGTCTTCGTTCGGCATCACAGTTCTTTGATACCGATGATAAGACGAATGGAGTCGTAGAAATCTACCCTACTATCGAGGAGATGGAAATCGGTGGCGTACGTGTTGATGAGATTAATGAGGGTGTGGCTCCTGATGATGACGGAAGATTTGGCGATAATGAAACCGTAAAGAATGTTGATATCTATCTTAAAAAGGCTATCGACTTTGATATCAACGACTTAAAGGATGACGACTTCTCCATCTCGATGAAGGATGGTATGTGTGGCGGACGAACATTCAAGGTAGCTTCATCAGCCAAGATTGATGGAAGATGGAGGCTTACTATTGAAAGAGTAAAGGACGACGCTCTTGAGCTTTGGTTCCCATACAAGGACTATCCTATTAAGAAAGGCGACCATTTCGTTCTTACCGGCATCACCCTTCCTGATTCGTATGTCAATGCGGCGTCACTGAAGCTTCTAAAATACGCCATAGCGCTCCTTGATAAGAATGACTATACAAGGTATGTATATCAGCCTAAGGTAGATGAGATTTTCATGGCAAGGCAGCATGATCTTGCTGAAAAGGATACTACAGGAGTTATCAAGAGCCTCCACGATACGCTTAAGGCCGGCGACCTGATGAACTTCAATGATACAGACCTCAATATCGAAGGAATCATCTCTATCGACCAGCTCACGATCAAGGAAGAAGATGGAAAGATACCGACATACGACATAACTCTTCGTGAGGATAAAGAGGTTGGTACTATCCAGAAGATTCAGCAGCAGATTTCGTCGCTCCAAAGCGGAAATGGAGGAACTGGTGCAGGCTTGACAACTACACAAGTCAAGGGCCAGATTGCAACAGAAGGAAGTAAGCACTTTATCTCAAAGATAACCGACGACACCGCAAAAGGTACAGTTACCTGGGAGAAGGTTCAGAAGTTCTTGCAGGGGTTGCATGTCGGTAACTCCAACAATGAGAACGGAGGCTCCTGGACTCCCGATGCAGAAGGTCGTTCGCACCTCATCACAGATTACTTGGAGGTAAGAATGAAGGCTATCTTCGAGGAGCTGGTCATCAATAAAACATTCACCATCGGTGGTAAGGAGATAATCTCTCCTGCTGGTGGCGTGGTGGCTCATAAGGTAGAAGAAGTTACTGTGACATACAATAATGTGTCACAGAAGGCTTATCGTTGCTATTTCTTAGCAGAGCAGGAAGGTGATTCTGTAGATAACGACTTCGCGGTTAACGACCAAGTGCGCTCGGAATCATTCAACGTTCGCAAGGGCACTTATCACAAGGCTGGCAATCACTTCTATTGGCGATTGGCAATCGGTCGTGACGAGGAACCTGTAGAGTTGGAAGGAAAGAAATATCATTATATCGACCTCTCTGATACCGATTGCGCTACGGCAAGCGATGTTCCTGCGAAAGGTGATGTGTTATCGCAGTGCGGTAATAGAACCGATGTAGAACGTCAGAACTGCCTTATCTTCTCGGCGGTAGATACCTATTCGCCATCCATCAGCCTCTATCACGGCATCAACAGCTATTCCTTTGCCAATAGGGAGTATGTGGAATATGGCTTAAATAAGCAGACCAACAAGGCATTTTTTAATGTCTACGGAGATATGTACTTCGGAGACAGACCTACTAGTGCCAATAACTACGAGGGTGATTCCTACGTCAAGTATGATAGCGACAAGAAGAAAGTAACCATTAAGGGAGACTTGGATATTAAGTCCACCTATGATGGCAAAACCTTGGATAAGTATATCGCAGACAATAGTTTGGATAAGAATGCCGTTGAGACCATTATCAAGAAATCGGAGACGATTGCCGACCTTAAAAACCAGATAGACGGTGCAATCGAGACATGGTTCTACGATGGAGAGCCTACATTGAAAACTGAGCCAGCAATCGGATGGACTACCGACACGGATAAGAAAACCCACTTGGGAGACCTCTACTATGACAACAAGACGGGCAAGGCATACCGCTTTGCCAAGGATGGCTCTACCTATAAGTGGATTATCATCACAGACACGGAACTGACCAAGGCACTCGAAGATTCAAGCCAAGCACTCAAAGATGCAAAATCAAAGAGACGTATCTTCGGCTCTCAGCCAGTTCCACCATACGACGTGAACGATATGTGGGTCAATGCCACCTATCCTAGCGATGGAAGTACCTACAAGAATGAAATCTTGAAGTGTTCCACCTCCAAGGCAGAAGGTGAAGAGTTTGATATTGCCGATTGGAAATTGGCTAGCAAGTATACCGATGACACGAAGGCAGAGGAAGCAAAGAAAGCTGCTGAGAAGGCGCAAGCAGAGATTAAGGACACGCAAACTAATTTGATTGCCCTCGGAACGACCGTATCTAACAACAAGAAGGCTTTCGATGTTTTTACCTCTGATGGCTACTTGGATAGTTCTGAGATTGCGGCTATCGCACAGGATAGCAAGCGACTGGAGGACGATTATAATGCAGCCGTTGAGTCGTATAATAATGTTGTTGGCTCTAAGTTCTTGTTGGATAAGGATGGTAAAGACACGACCTATAAAACGGATTTGGTTTCAGCTAAGGCTACACTCGATAGCGCAAAAAATGAACTCATTACCTATCTTTCTGACATCGTAAGCAGATACAACGCTTCTGATTCAAATGGAAAGGCTACCATCAAGGCGGCTGCGGCTCAGAAGTATACCAACTTCACGAATGCTTATAAGGCTTTCTACGACAAGCTGGGTGTGGCGAACAACTATATCACGTCTAATCTGTTTGATGGTCTCAATACTAAGCTCATCACCAATATGGCTGGTCTTGAATACATCAAGGCTGCTCTTGTTGATGGAGACACAGTAGTCAAGGGTGGTCTTATCCTCTCTACATTGATAGCCTTACGTAACGATAAGGGAAATGTTACCGCAGGTATCAATGGAGCGGACACGAAGGAGAATGGCATCGCCCTTTGGCTTGGTGGTAAGGCTATTGATAGACAAGCGTCTACAACTAAGGAGGACGAGATGGATTCCGCTGCCAAGTCCCTCCTACGCTTTGACGGAACTGGCTACTTCGCCAACGGCAACCTTTGGTGGGACGCAAACGGTACTTTGCACGCAGACCCGACATCTTTCATTATCAACAAGAATAATGTTGGTGTACAGCTTGCTCTCTTCGCACCTGTATGGAAGAGCGGAACGACCGACACAACAAAGCTGGCAAACGTATTATCTATCGACCCACAGAAGCCTTTCACTCATCTTGACGTATCGGGTAACGTGACAACCGAAGGCAGCTTGAAAATTGGTGGAATCTATCTATCGTATGATAGTGCCAACAATGCCCTTCGACTATCCAAGGACGCTGCCGGAAAGGAAGCGGCTAACTTCTATGCCACAGGCGGTATCACGGCATACGGAGCAGGAGCATCTACCACGGGCGGTGGTGGCGGCTTGAACGGCAGTGTGAAGAGTTATTCAAATGCCTTGAAGCTTACATCAGAATCGCTGAGTGAGATTGCCTCTGCCTACTCCATCAAGGCTCTTGATTCTCGTATCTCTAGCTTGGAAGGTGGTAGTGCTACTGCTATTTCTGTCAGCGGTAGCGGTAATGCGGTTACGTCTGTCACCAAGAATGGTACTACTATCAGCGTAGTTAAAGGTAGTACGTTCTTAACTAGTCATCAGTCACTTGATGGTTACGTTAATGCAATATCTGTAAGTGGAAGTGGGAATGCTATCACGTCTGTATCTAAAAGCGGAAAGGGTATTACATTTACTAAAGGTGCTACATTTTTAACTTCTCACCAAAGTCTTGCTAACTATTATACCAAAAGTAGTGTAGATTCACTTCTTAGTGGTAAGTCGGCAACTAGTCATACACATAGTGTTAAGATTAACGGTGTTACTAAAACTATTGCAGCTACTGGTGGAACTGCTGTAGATTTAGGAACTTATCTTACTTCTCATCAAAGTCTTGCAGATTATGCTAAGAAGAGTGAAATACCTACAAAAGTAAGTCAACTTACTAATGATACTGGTTATATTACTTCTAGTGGAAGTTGTGCTTATGCTACAAGTGCAGGTAATGCTGACAAGGTTGATGGTGTTCATGCTAACGGACTTCTTACTGCTCTATCTAATTCTGATAAGGGAATTAGTATAACAGTTGGTGGAACAACTAAAAGTGTTTCAAATATTAGTGTTAATTATGCTAGTAGTGCTGGAAATGCCGATACTGTTGATGGTTATCATGCAAGTCATTTGTTGGTTAAAAGAGGTCGATTAGGGGCGTACAATATAGACAAAGAAACAACATTTGGTACTAGAGATATTCAACCTGAATCAGAAGTTACAATTAGTGGTAAAAGACCTTTTAATGGATGGGGTACATTATTAGTTATAGGTAGTATTGATGGTGCTTCTAATCATCAATTAGCATTTACAGGTGATAATAGAATGTTTATTAGGTGTGCATATGGTACTAGTAATAACTATAATACTAAAGATTGGGCTACTGTAGCTCTTACTTCTGACAATGTAGCTTCTGCAACAAAACTTGCGGCAGCAAGAACGATATGGGGTCAAGGTTTTGATGGTACTGGTAATGTTAATGGAACTATATACATAAATAATAGTAACTCTAGTAATGGAGCTATACGATTAAATAATAATATAAGCAGTAATGCTCGTATATCGGCTATCGATGCCCAAGTAATATTCAATACTGGTGCTGCTATTCGCTTTGGTGAAACTGCTTGGGATTGGAATGAATGGGCTGGACTTAAATATACTCATTCTAATAAAACTATTTGTCTTGGTATAGCTGATGGTTCTGCATTTAATGCTAATACTCCTCAACTTGATGGTACGCTTAGACTTGCAGGTATTAAAACTATAATTCCTAATCCTGGAGCTAGAATTGGAGGTAATGGTAGTTTATATTTAGGCGATGCTAATAATTCTGGTTGGGTTTATGTTCAAGACATGTGTAGTCAAGTAAATAGTAGTTATTGGAACATATCACAATTAGGTAGTGCTACGTTTAAAAGTCTTACTGTTAATGATGTTAGTTGTGATAGTATTAGTGTTAGTAAAAATGCTCTTATTGCTGGTAATTTATCAGTTAACGGTTTAATAAATAATAAAGGTATATTACCTACAGATTATGACGTTAATAAGAAAGGAGCGGGTTGTTATGTTTCAGCTGATGCTTTATGTTCTGGAATTACTGCTATTACTGATAGTATACCAGTCGATAATCTTTCTATAGTTTATACTAATGATAACGGTAGAAATTGGACTAATTATAATATGTCAAATGATGTTAAATTTAAGGCGTATGCGAATGTTGCAGGTGTTGATAGTATTTACTTAGGTAACAATGTTATTACTGGTAATACTGATGCTGAAAAGTTAGCTCAAATAAAAAAGAACGAATTAATGTTTTCGTTTGAAATTCCTAACTCTTGTTATTCTCAAGTATATTTTGCTTGTGTTGATATAGGAAAAGGTGTTGGTGTTACTTGTACTGTAGAATGTTTAAATAGTAAAGGTGTTATAGTCAATACTTATATTAAATATATGACCGGATGGAACCAGTTTAATTATATAAATCTATCTAATGGTAATACGGCTTATGGTGTAGGAAATGATGATAGAAGATATATTCGTTTTAGATTTAAACATGACCAAAATACTACTGCATTACGAAATGCTTCAATAAATAAAATACGAATATTTGCTTTTACTAAGTATTCATTTCCTACTGATAGATTTATGGGGCATACAGGTCATATATATAACTTTGATTATAATATGAATACTTACTTCCCTAATAGCATTCTTGCTAAAGGTGGAGTTACAGCTTATCAATCTTCTGACATCCGCTTGAAGCAGGATTTGCGGAAGCTGGACTACTTGGGTATCATCAAGGCGATGGGTGGTACGTTCAGCTTTGCTTGGAAGAAGGACAACACAAGGTCTATCGGCTGGATTGCACAGCATGTATTGCACAACCCTCAGTTAAAGGACATCGTGGAGACTGACGAGAAGGGCTACTACAAAATCAACTACTGGTCTCCGAAGCTGATTGCAACGGCATTCGGTGCTATTGAGCAGGTGGGCGATGAGGTCAGCAGGTTGAAGGCTCGGGTGGTCTTCCTTGAATCAGAGGTTCAGCGATTGAGTGGAGATAAGGAAGACTGCAACAAGAAGAGATTAGATAACAAGAATATTAATTTATTAAATTAGTTAAGAAAATGGAGAATTTAAAGATTAACAAGAAAAGTGAACAGACAACTGCCACTTACACCAAGGGTGGCTATCGAGTAGAAATCACCTACAATGTTGACAAGACGGGTGGCAACATCGAGAGCATCAATATGAATATCTATGGTGACCCAAATGGTAACTATCTCGGCAATGCGAACGCAAGCTCCAACGGCAGCGAGCTGACCTACAACATCAGCGGCATCCCTCAGAGCAAGCTCAGTGAGGTATCAGCATTGATTGAGGAGGTCAATTCCGCTATCGCCGCTAATATGGCAAGCGAGGCAGCAGAGTAAGTATTAACGCAGGGTGGCTCTTATAGAGCTGCCTTGCCTAGTGTTTTAAGTTCTAAAGATTAAGCGTATGGAACGATTTATGTTATGACTTGCGAAAGTGTTCAATGTAACAGTAGAGCGAGTTGTTACTAAAGAAGTTGTAACAGAATAAGGAACTGAAGTTGAATATTTAAAAAATAAAGATTATGTCTTACAATAGTGATAGTGGAATTATTAGTGCTCCTGTTAGCATTGATGATGTTAAACAAGCTCTTGGAGAGAGTAGCAATGACCTTGCTACTCTTTGTAAGAGTGAAAATATAAATATATGGAGTAAGTATAAACCTATTAGTTGTAAAGGTGAATTTAAAGAATATCCTATTAGAGAAGACTCTGAGGAAATAGTAACATCTTCATATAATAAATATACTTGTGTTGTTCGTTGTGGTATGAATATACCTATGGACACTTATAAGAACTTACGTTATAATTATGGTGGAGAAGGTTTTGCTATTGAAGCATGTAAATATCTTTATATTGATAATGTATATGGAGTTAGAGGTATTGATAAAGATGCAAGTGCTAATTCGCATACTGTATATGCTTCAGGAAAACATTTTCCAAAAGGTGGTGCTAATTCTCCTTATAGATTAGGTGATTTTAGAAACTATAATAGTAAAGCAATAAGTAATATGTTCCAATCTTCTATTCCTACGTTATTTAATGTTGAAATTTATTATTCTTCAACTCCTAAATTTAATTGTGTTCTATATAAGAATACAAATGTGGATGATAATACAAATGTTACTATGGAAGATATAATTACCGATTTGTATTTAGCTTGGTCTTTTTGGATTCAAATTTGTTATGATTCACCATATAATAATACTGATAAGATTTATAAAAATTATTATGTTGGTAATTGCGAAAAACCAACAGATTTTATATATGCAAGTAGAGAAATAACTTTTGATGTAGGTAATGATAAAGATGTTACTATTGTACCTTTTTTAGCATATACTCGTAATGCAACTTTATATGATAATACAAAAATAATTTTTATATCTCCTCCGGGTGCTATTAGTTTTAAATATTATCCTAGACAAATTAATATGGAAAGTATTAAAAGTGGTTCTAGTGGTTTTGTTGATTTCTCATCGTTGAGACAATTAGTTGGTGCTACTTGTATTTGTAAAGCTAGAATATATAAACTTCCTGATGCTACATTTACAGTTAGTGATGGTACATTTAGAAGTGTTTGTATGTATGGTAATAATAAGACCACATACGGAAGAGGTTATATGTCTAATAGCTCTGGTCAAGGTATAGGTTCTGTAACTATTCCTGAAGGTGATAGAACAGATTATATTGAAACATATATAAGATTTGATAATATTTATGATGGAGGTTATTATGGACAAATGTGTCAATTATCTTTTGAAATTAATATAGATGGTGGATGGAAACAAGTTCCTCCAGGAGGTAATTATATTATGCGTTAAAACGTAAATATTATTAATGTAACAAATGTGCTAGAAACGTATTTGTGGTTTACGTTCTCACCGAGAAAGCAGACACGTTGCGACCTAGTGATTACCCAACGTGGGGAAGCTGATTAAATTCGTAATTTTTGCTCCTCCTGCATTGCTATTCGGAATTATTTTCTTAACTTTGCACTGTTAATAGGAAAGGTATTCTGCTATGGCAATCTGGAGAAGAATATTGTATAACATAAAAATAAAGAAACAATTATGAAAAAGATTAAGACAATCGAGGCTGTTGCAGCCTACAGAACATTGAAGGCATTGAAGACATCATCAATGAGTGATGATGCCGCAATGCGAGTTTGGAAGAATATGAAGGCTCTGCGCCACGTAGCCGATACCTACGACAAGGATGTGGAGGAAGCGCAGGAGAGCTTGAAGGACGATAAGTTCGAGGAGATGCAGCTCAAGCTTCAGGAGTGCCAGCAGTTGGAACAGAAGCACGCCAATGAGGGCTACGAATACACCAAGGACGATTCAGCCAAGTTTGCGGAGGTCAACCAGTACTTCTTTAATCAGAAGCAGAAGACCGAGAAGTACTTCTCAGACCTTGCCAATGCCGAGGTAGAGGTAGCCATCGAGGACGTTGACGAGAAGGAGTTGTTCAAGGCTGCTAAGGATTGCGGCTTGAAGTTCGCTGATATGGAGAGCCTTGAGGTTGTGATAGGATAAACACTAATAGCGTTAGAATTTGATAAGGAAGCCGTTCTAACGCTATTTTTGCAACCATCTACTTTCAGATTGTTACTTTAGCAAAGTTTAACTTTAAATTTTTGCTCAAAATAAATATTTTTGTGCAGAATTGTTTATTTTTGCAGCACTTTCCTTATTATTAAGAATGAGGAACTAAGAACAAATAATAAAACAAAAGGAGAAGAATTTATGACTAAAGAGGAAGAAGATGAAGTCCAACGGTTAGTTCAATCAGTCGGTGTTGTACAGTTGTCAAGAGTAATGTTTAAGGACATGGACGTTAGTGAAATGATAAACGTCATTATCCTTGCAGGTAGAGGCTACAGCGTAAAGCTACTCACTTGGTTTAAGTATTATTGTGAAGTGATGCCTCTGTTTATCATGCTTTTTCATATTGCATGCA
>JAJXAL010000088.1:0-16809 GCA_021628325.1 Segatella copri
GAGCAAACTGCTGACGGAAGTAGTTGAAGAAAATCTGTGGCTGGTCGGAAAGCACAGCAAGCGGAGTATCATTACCCATAGAAGCAGTAGGTTCCTGACCCTTGGTAGCCATTGGGATGATAGTACCGTCGATATCTTCCTCGCCAAAACCGAATTCCAATTCCTTGCGAGTGAGGTTGTCCACACCATTTTCCACCTTACGGCCACTGCGAAGTTTCTCCAGCTCAATACGGTTGGTGTTCAACCACTGGCGATATGGATGCTGGGCAGCCAGGCGCTCCTTGATTTCACCATCATAATAGATTTTGCCTTCCTGGGTATCAATCAAGAGGATCTTACCAGGCTGTAGACGACCCTTCTCGGCAATCTCTGTTGGGTCGAAATCCATCACACCTACCTCAGATGCGACTACCATCATATCGTTCTTGGTGATGGTGTAGCGGGCAGGACGCAGACCATTTCTATCGAGCATACCACCGGCATAACGGCCATCGCTGAAGAGCAGGGCGGCAGGGCCATCCCATGGCTCCATCAGGATAGAGTGGTACTCATAGAATGCCTTCAGATCCTCAGAGATAGGGTTCTTGTCATTGAAACTCTCAGGCACCATCACAGCCATGGCATGAGGCAATGACAGACCGCTCATCACGAAGAACTCAAATACATTGTCGAGGCTGGCAGAGTCACTCATATCAGGCTGGACGATAGGAGAAATCTCACGGATATCGCCCAAAGCCTCGCTGCTCAACACACTCTCACGAGCCTTCATCCAGGCACGGTTACCACGGATGGTGTTAATCTCACCATTGTGGGCAAGGAGACGGAATGGCTGAGCCAGACTCCATGTTGGGAAGGTGTTGGTAGAGAAGCGGGAGTGAACCAGAGCCAGACCGCTTGTGAAATAATTATTGGTCAAGTCAGGATAATATTGGCGCAACTGGAGGCTGCTCAACATACCCTTATATACGATGTTCGAATTAGACAACGAACAAATATAGAAATCAGGATCGCTGACACGTTTCTCAATACGTTTACGGATAAGATAGAGGGTGCGCTCAAAGACAGGCACCTTATCATCTGTAACACCTGTGATAAACACCTGTTTGATAGCTGGTTCGTTGCTCAAAGCAGCCTCACCCAAACAATCAGGGTTAGTAGGCACATTGCGGAGATGCATCAGCTGCAATCCCTCGCGTTCAATTTCCTCAATCATGATAGAGAGAATATCCTGCTGTTTCTTCTCATCCTTAGGCAAGAAGACGAGACCCGTACCATATTTACCTTTTTCTGGCACTGGGATACCCTGAAGAAGAATAAACTCATGTGGAATCTGGAGCATGATACCGGCACCATCACCCGTCTTGTTATCGGCACCCTCTGCACCACGATGACGCATGTTCTCGAGTACCTTCAAGGCGTTATCGACCAGCTCATGACTCTTGTTACCGTGGATATTCACCACCATACCTACGCCACACGCATCGTGCTCATAGGCTGAACTGTACAATCCTTTTTCCATTTCTTGTTCGTTTTATATCGGTTATTTCTAACTATTTTTATTACTTAAATATGATGTGCAAAGTGATTCTTCACTCTTCACTTATTTATACGCCTGTTCGTGAACTCCCGCCACGGCTCTGCCGCTAGGGTCGTTCTGGTTCTTGAATGAGGCATCCCAGGCAAGGGCTTCAGCTGTAGAACATGCTACGCTAGGCACACTAGGTACGCTCTTGGCAGCGCTGTCGCTTGGGAAATGCTCGGCGAAGATAGAACGATAATAATACTCCTCCTTATTCTGTGGAGGGTTGATAGGGAATCGCTCAGCAGCATGCGCCATCTGCTCATCGCTGACGGCAGATGCGGTAATCTGCTTCAGGGTATCAATCCATGAATAGCCCACACCATCGGAGAACTGCTCCTTCTGTCGCCATGCCACTTCTTCTGGAAGCAAATCGGCAAATGCCTCACGAACCACCTTTTTCTCGATGGTCTTATCCGGGCACATCTTCAAAACCGGGTTCATACCCATCGCTACATCCAGGAACTCCTTGTCGAGGAAAGGCACACGGCCCTCGATGCCCCATGCAGCCAAACTCTTGTTGGCTCTCAAACAATCGTAGAGATAGAGTTTACCCAACTTTCGTACGGTTTCCTCATGGAATGCCTTGGCATCCGGTGCTTTATGGAAGTAGAGATAACCTCCGAATACCTCGTCAGCACCCTCGCCCGAAAGCACCATCTTGATACCCATGCTGCGGATCACTCTCGCCAGCAGATACATCGGGGTAGATGCACGGACGGTGGTCACATCGTAGGTTTCGATAAAATAAATGACATCACGGATAGCATCAAGACCTTCCTGAATGGTGTAGTTGATTTCGTGATGCACAGTTCCGATGTGTTCGGCAACCAAACGTGCCTTTGCCAGATCAGGCGCACCCTTCAAACCAACAGCGAAGGAGTGCAGACGTGGCCAATATGCCTTGGTCTCTCCCCCATTTTCCACACGGGTAGAAGAATATTTCTCGGCTACAGCAGAGATGACAGAAGAATCAAGACCACCACTGAGAAGGACACCATAAGGAACATCACTCATCAACTGACGTTTGACAGAAGCCTCCAAAGCATCATGAATCTCTTTCACTGCCGCTTTCTCCTGAGGTTCAGCATCCTTCAGCTGTTCTTCAGCCTTCTTGGCATCATCAATCTGATATTTTTTCTGCATGGCAGCATACTCAAACCAATCGCGTGTATAGTATCGCTTCATGCCAGGGTTCTTGCTATAATAATAATGACCTGGGAGGAATGGCTCGTAGTGGTCGCACTGACCTTCCAGAGCCTTCAACTCACTTGCCACCAGCACTTTTCCATCCTTATCATAACCAATATAAAGAGGAATTACGCCGATAGGGTCGCGGGCGATGAGAAATTCATCACGTTCGGCATCGTAAAGGGCGAAGGCAAAGATACCGTTCAGCTCTTCAAGCATCTTGGAGATACGGGCGTGGAGCGCATCCTCACCTTTATATATTAAGGAATCAAAATCGGAATCTGCTCGCATCTCACGATAGAGAGAAAGAATCACCTCACAGTCGGAACCGGTCTGATACTGGTATTTGCCAGCAAAACGAGCACGGATGTCCTGATGATTATAAATCTCACCGTTTACGGCAAGCACCTGTTTTTTGTCTGGTGCAAACAAAGGTTGGCGACCACTTTCAGGGTCAACAATACTCAGACGCTCATGTGCCAGGATAGCAGAACCACCACAGTAGATTCCACTCCAGTCTGGTCCGCGATGGCGAATCTTCTGGCTCATACGAAGCGCTTGCTGTCGCAATTCAGGAGTCTGCTCCTGAATATTGAAGATAGATACGATTCCACACATAAATCTTTTCCTTTCTTTTACGGTTATTTTTAACTATTATTCTCTCTTATTCACCTTGGCATGTCCAATCCATTCTTTTAGGAGCAAACCAAGCAAAAACAAAGCTTAAAATTACTTTTTGCTATGTTTCGGGTGCAAAATTACAACTTTTTGTTAGAATAAAGAAAAGATTAGTAGCATTTTGTCTTTACTTTATCACAACAATAACATATTAACGCATATTAGATTAAAACATATGATAAACTGAAAAGAAAAATGTACTATTTAATTACAATCTGTAAAATACAATCATTTTTAAGATAAACAAAGCGTATCCAGGGCATATTATACGCTCATAGATATGCAACAAAGCATCCAGGGCATTATACACAGTTTCTTACCCCCCATATCATACAAAGAAATGCCGATAGCTCTTTGACGGAACTATCGGCATTTAAAATAAAAAAATAAAAACTTAAACCTACCAACGTAAGATTATATCGTAAAACCTAAGAGCCTATTATGGCTGCAAGGTAAAACCTACTACCAGGTAAGCTTTTTCGGTGCTAGGGTTAGCAGCTACCTGAGCGAAGACTGGAACAGAGAAAGAATCTGTAATCTTCAAATCCTTGGTAGCTTTCAGTGAAACATTGGTAACTGCAAAACCATTGGCATCACCATAGAAAGATGTTGCAAATGGAACTGCGCCTATACTTGCTGCCCAATCACAACCGCCCAACTTGAATGGGGCTGTAGCCTCAACATATGAAGAATAAGCACGGTCACCATCCTTGTTTAATCCATCATGGCCTGCAAAGTTGGTGTACCAGTTCAAGGCAACTGGACCAAAGTCATAACCTACATTTGCCTCAAAAACATGAGAAGTTTCATGTGCCTTATAGGCGAAATACTTCTCGTTAGGAGAGTTGAACCAGTAATCGGTCACGCCGATATGGAAACCACCGGTTTCATAAGCCAAGGTAAGGTCAAACTCCTTAGTATCCTCTGGCTGAGAGATACCTACACTTCCCCAAGCTGTCAGAGACAAGCCCTTGTAACCAATACCGAGTGTTGGCTGCAAAGAGACTTCTCCCAGTGACTGACCACGCCAGATATACTGGTTTACGACATCTGCAGCGATTGTTGTTTCCACCTCATCCTGCGCAGAAGCAGCAGGAGCAAAAGCAACCAAACCAAGTGCAATGGCACCCATTTTCTTTATATCAAAAATCTTCTTCATATTCTCTTATTTTTATGTGATACATTTTTGTTTTTTAAAGTTTCGGCAGCAAAGGTACTGCAAATCGAAGACAACACAAAATAAATCGCGATTTATTTATATTGTTGAGATGCAGCGTACCTTGTTCAAAGGTACTAATTATAACTCTGCTCGCCAAAACTTCTGCTGAAAAAATCTCTCTCGCTCGCTATATGAAAGCATCTTTAGTTGTAGCAACTCTCACCATGCTCATAGATATCGAGACCTTCTTCCTCGATTCGCTTATCAACACGGAGACCAGCAATCTTCTTGATACCCCAGAAGAGGATAATACCGGTTACGGCTGCCCAAAGGTCGATGCAGAGAATGCCGAAGCACTGAGCACCGAAGAATCCGAAGCCACCACCATAGAAAGCACCACCGTCGAGGGCGAAAAGACCGGTCATCAAGGTACCGAAGATACCGCATACACCATGTACTGAACTTGCACCTACAGGGTCATCAATATGAAGCTTTGTATCAATGAACTCGATAGAGAATACCAAGATTATACCTGCCAAGAGACCGATGATGGCTGAACCCAATGGACTAACCAAATCGCAACCAGCAGTAATGGCTACCAAACCAGCCAGAATACCGTTCAATGTCAATGAGAACGAAGGTTTGCCATACTTAATCCAAGAGGTGAACATAGTACCGAGACCACCACAAACTGCAGCCAAGTTGGTTGTCAGGAATACGTGACTGATAGCAACACGGTTAACCTCACCAGAAGCAGCGAGCTGAGAACCAGGGTTGAATCCGAACCATCCGAACCAGAGGATGAATACACCAAGAGCAGCAGCCATCAGATTGTGACCTGGGATAGCAGTACTCTTACCATTGCGATACTTACCAAGACGAGGACCTAAGCAGATAGCACCAACCAAGGCAAGTACACCACCAACACTATGTACGATGGCAGAACCTGCGAAATCATGGAAGGCAGCACCGAAGGTGTTCATCATGAATGAGCCTGCCTCGCTGTTGCAAAGCCAACCGCCACCCCATGTCCAGTGACCCTCTACAGGGTAGATAATCAATGAAATGAAGAATGAGTAAACGCAGTACATGGAGAACTTGGTACGTTCTGCCATAGCACCTGAAACGATGGTAGCACTAGTAGCGCAGAATACGGTTTCAAACATCAGGAAACCTTCAGTAGGAAGACCGGCTGCATTTGTATAGAAAGACAAATCGCCGAAGTTAGGCATACCGATGAAACCGGCGCCATCGCTACCAAACATAAATCCGAAACCTACGAACCAGAAGAGAACGGAACCGATCATAAAATCGACAAAGTTCTTAAACAAGATGTTCGCTGTATTTTTACTACGGGTAAAGCCCGCCTCGCAGAGGGCAAATCCCGGCTGCATGAAAAAGACCAACATGGCTGCCAAGAGCATCCATACGGTATCTACTGAAATTCCTAAATCCTGTACACTCATAACATAAAATCTTTAAAGTGTTCTTTAAACCTGAAAACTATTCTCTCTCCTCCAATTAGCATTTTATTTCTCCTGCTCAGCATTATAGAGAGCGATGTCGCCTCTTTCACCTGTACGGATTCTTACGGTATCCTCTACAGGAATTACAAAGATTCGACCATCACCAATCTCGCCTGTACGGGCAGCCTCCTGGATGGCATTAATCGTTTTCTCTACGTTCTTGTCGCGCACGACAACATTCAGCAACACTCGCTCGATACTGCTGGTATCATACATGACACCACGGTAGATTCGAGCCTGTCTCATCTTGCCCTCTCCTCTTACATCGTAGTAAGAGAACCACTCGATGTCGGCGGCAAGCAATGCTTCCTTTACATCCTCAAACTTAGTCTTACGGATGATTGCTTCAATCTTTTTCATGTTAATCTCTCCTATTAATTAATTTACATTTTGTTTATTTTCTGGTGCAAAGGTACGACATTTTGCTTAATATTTCGCGTTATTGCTTACTTTTTTGATGTTAATATTTTCATTTAGTTATTATTTTGCATAGTTCTTTTTAAAATGCAGAACAAAATGAAAGCAAATTACGCATTATTCGTTTCATTTTGAAACAAGCAATAAAAAAGCCGCTTGAAAGGCCCGAAAGACCCCTCAAGCGGCAAACCTAAAAACAAACTCTCAACCCTAAAACTAGGGTCACTTTATTATTTAAACTTAATATTATACCCGTATTTCCGCATATATCTGAGTTTTATAACGGAAATTTTATTTTGCCTTTATTTTGAATGTAAATTCACGATCAGCATAATGGAGACGATACTTCTCCATAGGCTTGGTCATCCAACTGTCGATGCAGCCCAAAGGATACTGGCATTTCTGGATATGCAACTGCACGAGTCCCTTATCCACCAGATCACCACTGTGTTGTCCCCATGCATGCGTCTTCTCGATACCAGAATCCAAATCCTCTACCAGATAAGGGATGGCACTGCACTCCATAGGTTCATACCCCTCGAAGGTAATCCCCTTGCCGGTGGTTGGATTAAAGATAGAGAAATAGCGGATATCGGTATGGTTACCACTCTCCTGCGGACGGATATATGGATAATATTCATCCTTCACGTCAGACTCGTACTTGCCGATAAAAGCAGAAGAATGACGATCTACGTAGTTCTCTTCAGGACCTCTACCATAATACTCGAGCTTAGAGAAAGTAGCAGGCATCTGCAACTGCAGACCGAATCTGAACAGATCGGCAACCTGAACCTCCTTGTCGGTAGTCATCTTCTGGGTAACATTCACCTCGCCCGCAGCACTGATGTCATAGCGGAGCATCAGCTGAGCTTTCACTTCAGGCATATCGAAGAGAGCTGTCAGCACCACATTGTCCTTACTCACATTTTTGTCGAAAGACTTCAGAGTCATCTGCGGGTTCTTCCATACTCTCATCTCCTTCTGCAGAGATGCTCCATAGTCATTATCGGTAGGAGCACGCCAGAATTCCGGAGTCATACTCTCACGGAACTTCAACATCGGTTCACCATCTACATCGAGATAATCTATCATACCCGTCTTCTTGCCTATGGTAACAGACATTCTCTGTGCGCTGACCTTCACATAAGAGTTGGTTTCCTCCACCTCCATACTGCTTGTCTGCTGCACCTTACCCTTCTTGGTTGGCGCAGCAGCAACAGCAGGAACCGCCGGTTTGGCAAACTGATAATCGCTGATGATAAACTGCTGGCGAGCCATCACCTGGCCCTTGTCTACCAGCGGCTGTGTGCCATCGCTTGCAAAAGCAAAGTTAAGAACAATCTCCTCCTTTGCATGCTTCGATTCAGCCTCAGCCACCGCATACTTCAGTTCATCACTCTTGATCAGTTTGGTAGCCTGAGGAGCAATACCCTTTGTTTCAGAAATCTCAACTGTAGCCAGTTTCACACCATTGGCATAAACCGTAGCGGTCAGGTTCAAGTCATCGATATTCTTGAAGAAGTTCTCGTTGTAAACCTTGAAAGCACCATTCACAGCATCCAGGTCCTTGATCCATACATTCTGATGATAGTACTGAATCTCGTAAGCATGAGGATTCAGACGGCGGTCTGGAGCAATGATACCATTACAGTTGAAGTTATAGTCACTTGCCGGATAGCGGCCGTAATCTCCACCATAAGTAAAGATTTCCTTACCGGTGACAGGACTCTTGTCACGAATGCCCTGATCTACGAAGTCCCAGATATAGCCACCCTGATACTTAGGATACTTACGGATGAGGTCCCAATATTCCTTGAAACCACCTTCCGAATTACCCATAGCATGAGCATATTCGCACTGGATGTATGGTTTAACACCATCACTCTTGCAATATTTCTCACTCTCCCCGTAGTCGATATACATCGGACAGTAAATATCAGTCTTGCTGTCATAACCGCCACGCTCATACTGAACAGGACGGGTCTTGTCGAGCGCTTTCACCCAGTCATAGGTCTTTTCGAAGTTGATGCCGTAACCACACTCATTACCCAAACTCCATACGATGATAGAAGGGTGATTGATAAAACTTTTCACATTACCTTCATTGCGCTCGATGTGAGTCTGGAGATACTCAGGGAACTTAGCGAGTGATTTCTCCCCATATCCCATACCATGAGATTCGAGGTTAGCCTCAGCTGTAAGATACAGTCCGTATTCATCACAGAGTTCATACCAGCGAGGATCGTCAGGATAATGGCAGGTACGAACCGCATTGATGTTCAACAGTTTCATGATTCTGATATCCTGAATCATGCGCTCTACACTTACCACATATCCACCATCCGGATCTATCTCATGCCGGTTGACACCCTTAATCAGTACAGGCTTGCCGTTCACCAGCAACTGGGCGTTCTTGATTTCCACATTGCGGAAGCCCACCTTCTGCGGAATCACCTCCGCTACCCCCTGCTTATTCTTCAGAGAGATGTATACCTTATATAAATAAGGTGTCTCAGCAGTCCAAGCCTTCACCTTCGGTACTTTGATTATACCCTGAGCTCCGGTAGCCGATGCTATTTGCTTGCCATCCTTATCGCACAAGGCTACAGTCACATCAGTCTTGCCGCCCTTCAGCGCTATCTGATAGTTCAGGATACCATCCCTATAATTATTCATCAAACCGGCATCAAGACGGATATCGGCAGCATGAAGTTTCGGACGTGCATAGAGATAAACCTCACGGGCTATACCAGTAAAGCGCCAGAAGTCCTGATCCTCGAAATAAGAACCATCGCACCAGCGCATCACCTGCATAGCTATCAGGTTCTTGCCCGGCTTCAGATACTTGGAGATATTAAACTCGGCAGCCACCTTGCTGTCTTCACTATATCCCACATACTTGCCGTTTACCCAAAGGGTCAGGTTGCTGGTAGCCGAACCTACATGGAAATAGACATCCTTGCCCTTCCAGTCCTTAGGAAGTTCGAAGGTACGACGATAAGAACCCGTATAGTTGTTGAGTTCGCTGATATAAGGAGGATTTGGGTCAAACTGGGTAGCCCAGGCATAACCGACATTCTTATAAGTGGCATCTCCATAACCGTTCAGTTCGAACAGCCCCGGTACAGGGAAATCCTTCCACTCCGAATCGTCATAGTTGGCTGCAAAGAAGTTGGCTGGACGCTTGTTATGATCCTTCACGAAGTTAAACTTCCACATGCCTTCCATCGAAAGATAGTTGGCCGACTTCTTCTTGTCAAAACTCTGTGCTTTGTCAAGGGTCTCGTATGCGAAGAAAGCAGCACGGCGAGGTTCGCGGTTCTGCTGGTTGATATCCACATTATGCCAGCGCGACTCGTTCTGAGCCGCCACGCCATTGCCGACAGACAGCAAGGCGAGGCAAAGCGATACATTTGCTATATTTCTGATGCTCATATCTGTTTATTATTTTCTGAAAAACATAGAGTTATCTACTGGTGTAAACTTCTGTTCGCTGTCCTTGCGCATTTCAATGCCGAGACTGCTCCACCAAGAAGGCCAGCCGCCAACGATATTGCTGAGGAAAACCACCTTGAAAGGATGCAATCCCTTAGCCAATGCTACAGAAGTATCATGATTGGTACCAGCCTTCACATCCCCCTCGTTGCTGATCATGAGTTTGTTATCAATCCAAACCTGCTCCAGACGGGAAGAGAGATAATAGACACCATCCTCCGGAATATTGATGTAGCCCTCAGCGATGGCAGCATAATTATTGGCACCGCGCAAGGTAGCAGCATCATCCTTCTGCTGAATCTTCATCTGCTCCAAGCCCTCGATGTTTGCACACTCCCAGGCAGCATCAGCCCATTCCAGCTGGTCAACCTTCAGATAGTTGCCCTTAATGCGCTTCATCTGCAACCCAGGTTTTGCATCCTCCACCTTAACAGCAGGAGCATAAGTCTGCTTCTCAACATCAATGGTTCTGATACGGCTCATCTTGCCTGAAGGCAATATGGTTGCTATCTTGATGATGGTGTTTCCACTCACCCTGATAGGTTCTGCATAAGCCGAAGAAGAAGGAGTTGGTGTACTTCCATCCAATGTATAAACCATCTTCATAGGACGCGAGGTGGTAAAGGTTACCGTAGTATCCCCAGTAATGACCACCTTATCACAAGAACCGAAAGGCTGCTCAGGCAATGGGATATGATAACGGATATGGCGCTCGTCCAGACGAACACAGTTTGCATCCAGTCGGCGGCAGAAATCCTTGAAGTTTTTCCTGCTCACTGGCGACCATGCAATCTCAGAGAGAGCAATGGCACGAGGATACATCATATACTCCATCTTGGCATTGGAATACATATATTCCGACCAGTTGTTACACTGAACGCCCAGGATATGATGAGCCAGTCCCAACGCCTTGATGGTATCAGGTACCGGATTATAATTATAGGTAGAAGCCAGATATCTAGGAGGACTAGGAATGGTTACAGGCTCCACCTTGCTGTCGCCCTGATACCAGTCGAGATACATACCGTCGCTGCCCGGCGTCATGATGACATCATGCTTCTGCATGGCAGCCTCGATACCTCCTTCCGTTCCACGCCATGACATCACGGTAGCATTCTCACTCAATCCGCCTTCCAGAATCTCGTCCCATCCGATAATTTTTCTGCCACGCTTCTCCAGCATTTTCTCTATGCGCTTGATAACGTAGCTCTGCAGTCTTTCCTCAGCCGAATGCTTTCCTTCTGCCTGCAAGCCCTCAGTCTGAATACGCTTCTGACAGGTAGGGCAGTTTTTCCAACTGGTCTTCGGACACTCGTCGCCACCGATATGGAAGTACTTACCTGGGAAGAGAGGAACAATCTCACTAAAGATGTCATCCAGGAAGCGGAACATATCTTCCTTGCCCGGACACATCACGATATCCTCTACACCCCAAACTGTTCTCAACGACCACTGCTCACCTTTGCATGAAAGATAAGGATAAGCAGAGATAGCTGCCATCATGTGACCAGGAAGGTCGATTTCCGGAATCACGGTAATATAGCGCTTGGCAGCATAATCCACTATTTCCTTAATCTGCTCCTGGGTATAGAAACCGCCATAAAGAGAACCATCGCCCTCGGTACGGATACTGCCCACAGAAGTAAGTTTAGGATATTTCTTGATTTCGATACGCCAGCCCTGGTCTTCCGTCAGATGGAAGTGCATGGTGTTCACCTTGAACATAGACATCAGGTCCAGTTGCTTCTTCACATTCTCGACAGAAATGAAATGGCGGCATGGATCGAGATGGAATCCACGGTAGCCGAAGCGTGGAGCATCCTGGATATCACAGCATTGTGCTACCCATTTCACTCCATCCACCCGGGTTGCGCTCTCTATCTGGGCAGGGAGTAACTGCATGAAACTCTGCATACCATAGAAGGCGCCCTTGGCGGTCTTCGCCTTGATAACAACCCTTTTGGCGGTTACGGTAAGGCGATAACCTTCCTCGGCAATTTTCAGCGAAGGAGAAATCTGTATAGAGATATTCCCCTTCTTTCCACCTACCGTTACCTCATAACCTGTAGAAGCCTTCAGTTTGTCTGCCATGTACTGGGCGATATTTCTGCCTTCAGCCGTCTGGTAAGCGATTACCACCTTCTGTGGCAATACGAACTCCCCTTTCTGTACCTGAGTCTTCACCGGTATCGGGATAATATTAATATCGGCAGCAGATGCCAGAGTAGAGATACCACCCAGCATCGCTGCACAGGCTACAAACGAGCCTAATAAACGATTGAACTTTGCCATAACATTAAATATATTAATAAAGTATTACAATGGTTTGTACTCCACGAAAGCCTCCATGGCCTCATAGCATGCCAGACCCAACTGGTCGTAGAGCGATGCAGTAGCACGGTTACGGTCCTCGGCTCTCTGCCAGAACAGGCGCTCATCATTACCCAAGAAAGGAGCACTCTCCATCTGCGACTGATGCTTGAGGATAGAGTTACGCTTTGCCCGCAACTCCTCAGGGCTCAATGGAACACACATTTCGATATTCTCAATCTCCCATTCTGCCCAGGCACCACGATACATCCAGATGCGGCAGTCCTTCAACCATTCTGCACCCGCTTTCTTCTCTTCGTCGATAGCTGCCAGAACGGCATCAGTACACTTCTTGTGGGTTCCGTGAGGATCAGCAAGGTCGCCGGCAACATAAATCTGATGTGGCTGTACCTTCTGCAACAGAGCTCTCACTATCTCCACATCCTTCTCGGTCATTGGCAACTTTTCTATCTTGCCGCTCTCATAGAATGGCAGGTCGAGGAAGTGGACATGGTCAAGCGGAATTTCATTATAAGTACAAGCGGTACGAGCCTCACCACGGCGGATCAGTCCCTTGATGGTCAGGATATCTCTTGTATCGAAGTCACTCTCCTTCTTCTTGGCAAAGAAGGTCTTGATTTCCTTATATTTATTAGAGATGATACTATCCTTTGAGTCAGCAAAGAGCTGGTTGAAACCATTGATAAAGTGCATGAATCTTGTTACTTCCTCATCACCCACAGCAATGTTTCCTGATGTTTCGTAAGCTACATGCACATCGTGGTTCTGCTGTACCAGTCGACGGATGGTTCCTCCCATAGAGATAACATCATCGTCTGGGTGTGGAGAGAATACGATAACCTTCTTAGGGAATGGAGTTGCACGCTCTGGGCGATAGGTATCATCGGCATTCGGCTTACCACCTGGCCATCCGGTAATGGTATGCTGCAAATCATTGAAAATCTTGATATTGGCATTATAGGCTGAGCCATAGAGAGCCAGAAGTTCGCTCAGTCCGTTCTCATTATAATCCTTATTGGTCAACTTCAGGATAGGCTTACCGAGTTTCTGGCAGAGCCATACCAGTGCCGAACGCACCAGTTTATCACTCCACTGGCATGAAGTTACGAGCCATGGATGCTCGATACGCGTCAGATGGTGAGCAGCACCCAGGTCGATGACAACATGAGCATTCGGATGAGTCTGAAGGAATGATGCCGGCAGGGTATCTGTGATAGAGTTCTCCACCACCTTCTGCATAATCTCTGCCTTCTCTTCGCCCCAGGCTGTCAGATAGATGCTCTTGGCTGAGAGTAAGGTAGCGATACCCATGGTGAGCGAACATGGAGGAATGGTTTCCTTGGTCTGCTCGCTGTTCTCCATCTCTTCGCGAGAAGTATTGCCGATGAGGATAATACGGGTCATTGACTGGATGCCTGAGCCTGGTTCATTGGCTGCGATATTACCCGAACGGCCTATACCAATGAGGGCTACATCGAGACCGCCAAAGGTCTTGATACGCTGCTCATAAAGACGACAACTGTCCTGTACGGCATCCTGTGCCACAAAACCATCCAGTGTAAAGATGTTCTGCTCAGCCACATCCACATGATCAAGGAAACGCTCCTTCAACTGGTTGATGGTACGGAGAGAACTGTCCTTCTGAAGCGGATAATATTCGTATGCATTGAATACAACAACATTGCGGAAGCTCAGGGTCTTCTCGTTGTAACGGCGAACGAGTTCATCGTATACAGAATAGAGAGAAGAACCGGCGCCCAGCGCCATCACATAGAATTTGCCTTCCTGCTGTGCTGCCTTGATGCCAGCTTCTATTTTATCAGCTACATGACTGGCACCTTCTGTCATAGAGGCAAAGATATCTGTATGAATCTTCTCCATTCTGGAGATTTCAGAGTATTCTACAGTCGTCTTTGGCTTGTAGAACTCTATAGGTACTTTATTAAGTACGATTTGCGAACTAAGATTGAGTCTCATATCTTTATCTATATTTAAATAGGTTATATTTTCTTTTTTTAAAATGACGGATTAGAGTTCAGATGCCATTGCTGCAGCACCCAGGATAGCAGCCTTGGCACCATCCAGTCCGCTCATCAGAAACTTAGCCTTACCTTTATATAATGAGAGCACATGCTCGTTATATGCTTCTTCAATAGGACGGAAGAGCAGATCGCCAGCCTGTGCCAATCCTCCGAAGAAGATAAAAGCCTCCGGGCTCAGAAAGGTAGCTATCTCTGCACAGGCCTTGCCGATTCTTGTACCGGTTTGTCTGAACACTTCCCGTGCCAGTGTATCTCCTGCCATGGCTGCCTTATAAACTGCATAAGATGTAATTTCTTCCCTTGGAATATTTCTCAGCTCAGTTGCCCCAGTTGATGCTTCGAGCATGGCCAAGGTAGTACGGACCACGCCTGTAGCCGAACAGTAGGTTTCCAGACAGCCCTTTCTGCCACAGCCGCATGGTCTACCGTCAGGATCCACTACCATGTGTCCCAACTCACCGGCAAAACCGTCGCAACCATAAATCAGCTGTCCGTTAGCCACGATACCCGATCCTACGCCTGTTCCGAGAGTGAGTTCTACGAAGTTTTTCATGCCAACCGCAGCACCATATTTCATTTCTCCCATAGCAGCCGCATTTGCATCATTGGTAATAGCAACCGGAATGCCCAGTTTCTCTGCAAACATGTCAGCCAGCGGTACAATACCCTTAGCCCATACCAGGTTTGCTGCATTTTCAATGGTCCCCTTGTAATAGTTACCACAAGGCGCACCGATGCCCATGGCACGAATTTTCTCCATACCACCTACCTGTTCTACTATCTGCATCACAGCTTTTACCGACTCCTCTACGTATTGTTCTACGCGTTGGAATGTCTGGGTCTTGATTGAGGTTGTAGCTATTATTTCTCCGTCCCCATCAACGATGCCGAAAACGGAATTGGTTCCACCCAAATCCAAGCCAATCACTAAAGACTTTACATCGTATTCCATACTTCTTTTAATTAATAGGTTAAAATCGAAAAATAACGAGGAGCGATACAAACTTTTATTTATTAAATTCTTTATTAACGCTCAGTTCGTTACTAAAATATTTTATTTTGCAAAGTTACTAGTTTTATAAAACACTGCAATGAAAATAGCGTTAATATTTCTAAAACAGAAACATTTTTTATACTTTGAGCCTTCTTATGGCCGAAATACCTGCACTTCGCTCGCTTCTGATGCCGATTAAGTGTAACCCCCTTTTGTACACTTACGTATCCAGCCTCTCTATATATAATAAGGTATAGGATGAAACAGAATGTTCGAAAACGACGAAAAGTATACTATTTTTCGCCATTTAAGTTTTATTAACAGTAAAAATATTGCACCAATACAGAAAAACCTTATCTTTGCAACTAAAAAATATTAGTTATGAAAGCTGACTTAATAAAATATATTAGAAAGATAAGCAAAAAGCCCTCAGTTCAGGGCAAGCTCCTGGAGCAGTTTATCTCTCACGGAGCCTCCACCATCCCAGAGATGTCGAAGGCTATCGGAGTTAGCTTACCGACAACAACAAGTGCCCTCAACGAGTTGATAAAAGAAGGACTCGCCAGAGAGATTGGAAAGAAAGACAATTCTTCGGGACGCATCCCGATGGTTTACGACCTCGTTCCAACAGCAGGCTACTTCATCGGCGTCAATCCTGAGATGAACTGCCTGGCACTTGCAGCAAGCGACTTCGCAGGCAATCTGATTACCGAAAAAACAAGAGTGCCTTACGTATATGAGAACTCTCCTGAAAATCTGGAAGAGATAAGCAGAATCATCAATGAGTTTATCGAAAGCCTTCCTGTTTCAAGAGAAGAAATACTTCAAGTTTGCGTGAACGTGGCTGAGCGCGTGAATCCTGTACAGGGAAATGCCTACAACATGTTCACCTTCCTGAAAGAATCATTGGCCGACAAGTTGACCCAGCTCATACAGCTACCTGTATGTATCGAGAACGATACCCGGAGCATGGCTTTCGCTGAGTTGATTAAGGGACAGTGCAAAGGCCTGAAAGACGCCATCTTCGTGAACGTATGCTGGGGCATCGGAATCGGAATCATCATCGACGGCAAACTCTATTACGGCAAGTCGGGATATTCTGGCGAATTCGGTCACATGACTGCCTACAACAACAACATCATCTGCCACTGCGGCAAGATTGGTTGCATAGAAACAGAAGTTTCGGGCAGAGCACTCAAAAGGAAACTCATCGAGAAGATAAAGGAAGGAAAGACTTCCATCCTCTCTGAAAGAGTTCTGAAAAAGAATGAAGACCTATCACTCCAGGATATCCTGGACGCCATAGCAAAGGAAGATGTACTGAGCCTTGCCACACTGCAACGCATAGCAGATGAACTTGGCAAACAGCTGGCAGGAGTCATCAACATCTTCAACCC
>JAJXAL010000089.1:0-16691 GCA_021628325.1 Segatella copri
TTGTCTGTTTATGTAAAATCTTTCAAAGAACTCTTTCTTTAATCGCTAAGAGAAACCGTATTTCTCAAAAGCGAGTGCAAAAGTACTAACTATTTTTCATTCCACCAAATCTTTTCGCAAAAAAGTTGAGATTTCGGCGCATATTTAACACTTATAAAGACTTTCTGGAGTTTTTCTTACCACTACACATTATTTTATACATGCATACGCCTGCCTGCATGTGCGGGCGCACACCCGCAAGCGCATTAATAATATTGTACTCATATTCCAAGATCGAAAAGAAATCAGGATTCAACTAGAAAAGTATTATCCGGAGAATATATCTATCAAAGAAGAATATTACTATACGAAAAGAATATTATCGAAGAAAAGGGAGAAACTCAGAAAAACATTTTGCCAATTAAAAAAAATATAGTACCTTTGCACACGTTTTAACGGATAACAAGATTAATTACATATATTTTAAAACTTTCAAATGAAGGCATTAGCAATTAAGTCGAGTTTGTTTTCCTGTTTAAAGACATACAACAAGAAAACATTCATGTCTGACCTCATGGCAGGTATCATCGTTGGTATCGTAGCCCTGCCTCTGGCCATCGCATTCGGTATCGCTTCTGGCGTGACCCCTGAAAAGGGTATCATCACCGCCATTGTAGCAGGTCTCATCATCTCCATCTTCGGTGGAAGCAAAGTGCAGATTGGTGGTCCTACGGGAGCATTCATCGTTATCATCTATGGCATTATCCAGAAATATGGCATGGAAGGTTTGACGATAGCGACACTGATGGCTGGTCTGTTCCTGGTTCTCTTCGGACTTCTCCGTCTTGGAACCATCATCAAGTACATCCCTTACCCTATCGTTGTGGGATTTACCAGTGGTATCGCCGTAACCATCTTCACGACCCAGATCAAGGATCTCTTTGGATTGACGTTGACTTCAAATCCTTCTGATTTTCTGGAGAAATGGGGCGTCTACTTCCAGAGCTTTGACACCATAGATCCTTGGTGTGCCCTTATCGGAGTTGTAAGCGTAGTGGTTATCGCCATCACCCCTAAGTTCAGCAAGAAGATTCCGGGCTCTCTTATTGCCATCATCCTGATGACCGTTGTAGCCTTACTGCTCAAGCAGTTTGCCGGCGTTGAGAGTATCGAGACCATTGGTGACCGCTTTTCTATCAGCAACGAACTGCCTGCAGCTCAGGTACCAGTCATGAATTGGGAGACCATCAAGAGTCTTGTATCACCAGCTATTACCATCGCCATCCTGGGAGCCATTGAGAGTTTGCTTTCAGCAACTGTTGCCGATGGTGTAATCAGCGATCATCACGACAGTAACACCGAGCTGGTAGCTCAGGGTTTGGCCAATATCGCCTCTCCCCTCTTTGGCGGTATTCCTGCAACAGGTGCCATTGCCCGCACAATGACCAATATCAATAATGGCGGTAAGACTCCTATTGCAGGCATCATCCACGCCATAGTTCTGCTGCTCATATTCCTCTTCCTGATGCCTCTTGCCCAGTACATACCAATGGCTTGTCTTGCCGGTGTATTGGTAGTTGTATCTTACGGAATGAGCGGATGGAGAAGTTTTCTGGCATTGATGAAGAATCCGAAGAGCGATGTAACCGTACTTCTAATTACCTTCTTCCTCACCATCATCTTCGATTTGACAGTAGCCATTGAGGTGGGTCTGATTATCGCCTGTCTGCTCTTCATGAAGCGAATGAGCGAAACCACCGACGTGACAGCTATTACCGATGATGAGATTGACTTGAACAAGGAGTTTGACTTCCTTTCTACCAACCTGGAGCACTATACGATTCCGAAGGGCGTAGAGGTATACGAAATCAATGGTCCTTTCTTCTTCGGAGCCGGTAACAAGTTTGAGGAAGTGATGGCAGCTTTCGGTGACCGTCCACTGGTACGCGTCATCCGTATGCGCAAGGTTCCATTTGTTGATTCAACCGGTATCCACAACCTCACCAACCTCTGCGAGATGAGTCAGAAGGAGGACATTCAGGTTGTACTCTCCGGTGTTTGCGAGAAGGTAAACGCCCAGTTGGAAAAGGCTGGTTTCTACAATATTCTTGGCAAGGATAATATCACAGATCACATCAGCAAGGCTCTGAAACGTGCTGAAGAGATTATTGAGAAGAAAACTGTTAATAGTTAATAGTTTACAGTTAACATTTTACTGATTGTAGACCATCAAATAAAAAAGATGCATTGCTGAATATACCAGTAATGCATCTTTTTTTATTGTCATCAAGTAACTGTTAACTATAAACTATTACAAAACTTTTCCCAGAAACTCCTGTAGTCTTGGCGATTTCGGATGGTTGAATATTTGCTCAGGACTTCCGTCTTCCGTGATATAGCCGTCACTGAAGAAGAGAACACGGTTGGCCACTTCTCTTGCAAATCCCATCTCGTGGGTCACCACCACCATCGTCATTCCTTCGGCAGCAACATCTTTCATCAGCTGCAGCACCTCTCCCACCATTTCCGGATCGAGAGCCGAAGTCGGCTCATCAAAGAGGATTACCTCTGGATTCATCGCTAAGGCACGGGCGATAGCTACGCGCTGTTTCTGTCCGCCCGACAGACTGTCGGGATAACTGTCGGCCTTATCCAGCAATCCGATACGGGTCAGGAGTTCCGTTGCTTTCTCATCAGCTTCTTCCTTTGTCATCTTACCCAATTCTACCGGAGCCAGCATGATGTTGCGGCGTATGGTCATATTAGGGAAGAGATTGAACTGCTGGAATACCATACCCACCCTCTGGCGCATTCGGTTGATATCAACATCGCTTGATGTGATATCCATATCATCAATAAAGATTTTACCTTCGGTAGGTTCTTCCAGAAGGTTGATGGAACGCAGGAAGGTACTCTTGCCACAACCCGACGGACCGATGATGGCAACCACCTCACCTTTCCTCACCAAGGTGGTAATGCCTTTCAGCACCTCGTTGTCGCCGAAGCGTTTACGAAGTCCTTCTATCTTGATTATTTCGTTCATTTTATCCATTGTTTTAAAGCTTTTGCCCTTTCAGGATTCCTCATTTCCTTTCGCTCTTTCTCAGTCTCTTCTCCAGCCTTCTCACTCCTGCGTTCAGTCCGAGAACAAGAACGAGATAGAGGCAGGCTACTACGCCCAACGGCATCATCGCTTCGTAAGTAATGCTTCGGATGATGTCGGAACCCTTGGTCAAGTCTACCAGTCCGATATAACCGCTGATAGAGGTTTCCTTGAGCAGAGTGATAAGCTCGTTACCCATAGCCGGAAGCACATTCTTGAAGGCTTGCGGAAGGATGATGAGACGCATCGTCTTGCCATACGAAAGACCAAGACTTCTACCCGCCTCCATCTGACCATTATCCACCGACATGATGCCCGAGCGGATTACCTCGGCAATATAAGCTGCCGAGTTCAAGCCGAAGGCGATGACAGCCACCAGTATCTTATTGACATCTGCTGATGCAAACACCACATAATAGATGATGAGCAACTGCACCATGGTTGGCGTGCCTCGCATGATGGTAAGGTACAGCTGGCAGAGCATGTTCGGAATCTTCCAGTCGCCCTTACGTTCATGACGTGCTCTGACAATAGCTATCAGCGTTCCGAGTATCACGGAAAGGATGATGGCGAAGAAGGTGATGATGAGCGTATTGCCCAAACCCTGCAACAGATACTGATAACGGTTGTCATCTATGAAGCAGGATTTAAACTTATCTATCACTCCCGGCTGGTTACCAGCTGTTTTCACTTCATTGGAATTCACCATGATAACCTGTCGCACATCGGCATAGGAATCTGTAAATCCGATATTCTTCTTCCGTTCAGGAGTAACCGTGATGCCGGCAATACCCGCATCAGCCTTACCAGCCTGTACAGAGGTGATGATGGCATCAAACTCCATATCGAGAATCTCGACATCCACGCCCATCACATCGCCGATGGCATTCGCCACATCCACGTCGATGCCCACAATCTTGCCATTCTGGTAATATTCGAAAGGCTCGAAGGTAGCGTTGGTGGCAAAACGGAGACTCGTCTTCAAGCCGAGTTTCTGCAGCGCTTCCGGTCCCACCTTCTTCACGTCAGAAGTCTTTGGCGTATAAGCCACGGCTATGCCCCGTTCCAGATGGCGGTTGACGATGGAATCGATGACGCCATTCTCTTTCAGGATACGGATGGCATGATTGATGGACTGCTGCAACTCAGCATGATCCTTAGCCACGCAGATGGCAAAAGAGGACGCATCGAAGGTTTCGGGCAGAATGCGGAGCGATGGATTCACCCGCCGGAATGCCTTGGCTGGCGCCTCATCGGTCACCATGCAGTCTATCTTACCCTGAAGGAGTGCCTGGATGGCATCGGCTCCCTTGTTGTACCGTTCTACCTTGGTACCACCACCTTCCTTTTCCAGTTCTGTGGCAAGTCCGTCGCTTGTAGTACCGAGCTGCACGCCTATCACAGCCCCCTTCAGGTCAGCCTTGCTCTTGATCTGCCTGTTTGCATCTGATGTCCCCGAACTGCACGCCACAAAGAGCACACTCAGGAGTAAAGCCAAGAAGCCAAGTCTAAACTTTCCCGTTTTTCTGTATTTCATCATTCCAGGCATCCGTTTATTGTTGTTTCAAATACTCAGCACACATCTCTGCACATCTTTCTCCATCTACACCAGCCGATACAATTCCGCCTGCATAGCCAGCACCTTCACCGCATGGGAAGAGCCCCTGGATGCGGACATGCTGCAAGGTTTCGCGGTCACGGACGATGCGGACAGGCGATGAGGTTCTCGTCTCCATCGCTATCAGTGTAGCCTCATTGGTCAGGAAACCATGGGCATTCTTGCCGAAGGTCTTGAAGCCTTCCTGCAGTCGCTTGCTCACGAAAGACGGCATCCAGAAATGCAACGGACTCGAAATCAAGCCTGGAGCATAGCTGCTCTTTGGCAGATCATAACTCAATCGATTGTTCACGAAGTCAGCCATGCGCTGTGCCGGAGCAGTCTGCTTCATGTTGCCCTGCTGCCAGCATTGCTTTTCCACGATTTCCTGGAAGTACATCATTTGGAGTGAAGAGTGAGGAGTGAAGAGTGACGCATTCTCCTGCGCCTTCATTTCCTGCTGTTCGATGACAGACTGATGTTCCTTCACAAACTGTGCCACATCCTCGGGATGGGTTTCCACCACCATGCCCGAATTGCTCCAGGCAGTACCGCGGTTGCTAGGACTCATACCGTTCACCACGAGCTGTTCCGGTCCTGTAGCAGCCGGAATCACAAAACCGCCCGGACACATACAGAAACTATAGACACCTCTGCCATCTACCTGAGTAACGAAGCTATATTCGGCAGCAGGCAGATATTTTCCTCTACCACTCTTATTGTGATACTGAATCTGGTCGATGAGCTGGGAAGGATGTTCCAGACGCACACCTACGGCGATGCCTTTTGCCTCGATATCTATCTTTGCCGAAGCGAGATAACGGTATACATCGCGGGCACTATGACCTGTTGCCAGGATAACCGGTCCGCGATAAGTTTCCTCAGCACCCGTAGCCAGATTCACGGCTTCTACGCCTATCACCCTATCGCCAGCTGCAGCATCAGGTGCCGTCAGTTTACCTTCACTCTCAAGGATCAGACGAATCATCTTGGTCTGGAAATGCACTTCGCCGCCACACTTGATGATGGTGTTGCGCATGTTTTCAATAACGCGTGGCAACTTGTCGGTACCGATATGCGGATGGGCATCTGCCAGAATATTGGTATTGGCACCATGCTGGCAGAATACGTTCAGAATCTTGTCTACATTTCCCCTTTTCTTGCTTCGGGTATAGAGTTTTCCGTCACTATAAGCACCGGCTCCACCTTCACCGAAACAGTAGTTACTTTCGCCGTCAACCTTCTGGGTCTTGGTAATGTTAGAGAGGTCCTTCTTGCGTTCGCGCACATCCTTTCCTCGCTCCAGCACGATAGGACGGTAACCCAGTTCTATCAGGCGCAGGGAAGCAAAGAGACCGCCAGGTCCCTCACCCACAACGATAACACGAGGTCTGTTGCTCACATCCGGATATTCGGTATGGGCATACTGGTCGTCCTGCGGAAATTCGTTGATATAAGCACGCACCTTCAGATTGACGAAGATGGTGCGCTGACGGGCATCGATGCTTCTCTTCAAAACCCTCACCTGGTTGAGCGTTCTTACATCCAATCCCTTTTCTTTGGCGAGATAACGCTTGATGCCTTCCTCGCTTGCTGCCTGTTCGGGCAGAATTCTTATCAGGTATTCTTGAATCATTATACTTTATACTTTGAGCTTTGAACTTTGAACTTTATGATTAGTTTTATAAAAGTGACGAGTGACAAGTGACCGATTCCATATTACGGATTTCGCATTACATTCACAATTCACTTTTCACTTTCACTTTTTCATGCTTCCATTGTAGCCAGCACTTCGAGCGTATCCAGCTGATACATGGTGAACTTACCATCTTCCAATGTTGCAAAGGTTGGCGGATTGCCACCCTTCGGGAAGGTGATGCTGCCGGTATTTACGATGGCCTGTCCCTTCTCGTTATGAGAGAGTTCCCAGAGATGAGAGTGGCCATAGATCATAGCCTCGTAAGGACCCTTCGGCATGTTTTCCTTATTGTATACATGTCCATGGGTCAGAAGATAGCGCTTGCCTCCGTCTACCAGCAAGGCATAGGTCTCCATGATAGGGAAATCGAGGAGCATCTGGTCTACTTCCGCATCGCAGTTGCCACGCACAGCGATAATCTTATCTGCCAGCGCATTCAGTCTTTCTACGATACCCTTAGGATCGATTCCTTCCGGAATACGGTTGCGGGGACCATAATTGATGATATCCCCCATGATGCACATCATGTCACAATGTTCAGCCTCGAAGAAATCGAGGACCTTTTCCAGGGCTGGCAAACAGCCGTGGATATCTGAGAATAAAAGATATTTCATTACTTGATTCAAAAAGTATTAATACTCACCCTCAACCCATTTTTTACCTGATTCAGTATATTTCATCCAAATAACCAAACCGACACCAATGATTGCTGCTATTGCAAAAAGTATTGTCAACATTTCCATAATTATTTCTTTTTTAATTCTACTTTTAATAAATAATTGCCTGCATAAGCAAAACATGCAGCAGCGATTACTGCGCATCCCATGCAAACATAGTTAGTTACTCCCATTGCCTCACCTGTAAACAGTGGCGACAATGCACCAATTCCAATACCGCTGCATACCATCTTTGAAAGACCAAAGAAATACTCAGCCAGCATCTCATTTCGTTTGAAATTGCGTTCAACGAGTTGATTTTTACTATTTACTTCTGTAACCATATTGCTAATGCTTTGAATTACATCGGCAAAATTAAGCAAATAATCCGAAACACCCAAACATTTCAACGTTTTTTATATATATAATAAGGTATAAGGGAAAGAAAGAGCCTGTAATTATCTACAGAAAGAGGATTTTTACCTACAAATTGCTACTTTTTTGTTAAATTCCTTGGCAGTTTGATATATTATTCGTACTTTTGCCCTCAAGTTCTGCTTCGGCCCCGGTCGTTTCGGGGGAGGCATTACATTACCAACGTAAAATTCAAGAACATATGAAAGTATTAAAATTCGGCGGAACATCGGTTGGTTCCGTAAAAAGCATCCTCAGCTTGAAACGTATCGTTGAAAACGAGGCAAAGAAACAGAGTGTAGTGATTGTCGTGAGTGCGCTTGGCGGTATCACGGACAAACTCTTGCAAACCTCTCAGCTTGCCCTCAAGGGTGATGAACAGTGGAAAGTAGAATTCGAAGCCATGGTTGATCGCCACCACAAGATGATAGACACCATCATCACTGACACTACAGACAGAGAAAACTTATTCAAATCGGTTGATGCCCTCTTCGAGCAGTTGAAGAGCATCTATTTTGGTGTGTACCTCATCCACGATCTCAGCGAGAAAACGCAGGATGCCATCGTGAGTTATGGTGAAAGACTCAGTTCCAAGATTGTTGCCACTTTGATTCGTGGAGCCAAATGGTTCGACTCCCGCAACTTCATCAAGACTGAGCGCAAGAACGGCAAGGGCAAGCATGTGCTCGACAGCGAGCTGACCAACAAACTGGTAAGAGAAGCCTTTGCAGAAATTCCTCGCATATCTCTCGTTCCGGGTTTTATCAGTCGTGACAAGAACACAGACCGCACCACTAACCTTGGCCGTGGCGGTAGCGACTACACAGCAGCCATCATAGCAGCTGCCCTCGATGCAGAAGTGCTCGAAATCTGGACTGATGTAGACGGTTTCATGACCGCCGACCCACGTGTCATCAAATCAGCTTATACCATCAACGAACTGAGTTACGTTGAGGCGATGGAGCTTTGCAACTTTGGTGCAAAGGTCATCTACCCTCCAACCATCTACCCGGTTTGTGTCAAGAATATTCCTATCAAGGTTAAGAACACCTTCAACCCAGATGCTCCGGGCACCATCATCAAGAACAAGATAGATGGCGACCAGAAGCCTATCAAGGGTATCTCTTCCATCAACGGTACAGCGCTCATCACCGTAACCGGTCTTTCCATGGTCGGCGTGATTGGTGTAAACCGCCGTATCTTCACCGCTCTTGCCAACGAGGGCATCTCTGTGTTCATGGTGTCACAGGCATCATCAGAGAACTCTACCTCTATCGGTGTGCGCGAGCAGGATGTAGAAGAGGCTGTAAAGGTATTGAACAATGAGTTCCACAACGAGATTGCCGATGGTGCCATGTACCCAATGCACGCAGAGAAGGGTCTCGCTACTATCGCCATCGTGGGTGAAAACATGAAGCATGCTGCCGGTATCGCCGGTAAACTCTTCGGAACCCTCGGCCGTAGCGGTATTTCCGTCATCGCCTGTGCACAGGGTGCTTCAGAGACCAACATCTCGTTCGTAGTGAAGAGCGATTATCTGAGAAAGTCACTCAACGTGCTCCACGACAGTTTCTTCCTTTCAGAATACAAGGTGCTGAACCTCTTCATCTGCGGTGTGGGTACCGTAGGCGGAAAGCTCATCGAGCAGATCAAAAACCAGTATGCCGACCTCATGGAGCGCAGCAAACTGAAGCTCAACGTGGTGGGTATCGCTTCTTCCAAGAACGCCATCTTCAACCGCGATGGTATTGATCTCGAGAACTACAGCGAGGAACTGAAGAATTCAGACCCAAGCACTCCAGAGGTTCTGCGCGATACCATCCTGGCGATGAACATCTTCAACAGCGTGTTTGTAGACTGTACAGCCAGCAAGGATGTGGCCGCTCTCTACCAGAGTCTGCTGGAGCACAACGTAAGCATTATCGCAGCCAACAAGATAGCTGCATCAAGCGAATATGAGAACTACGAGAAACTGAAGAAGACTGCCATCCAGCGTGGCGTAGTATTCCGTTTTGAGACCAACGTAGGTGCCGGTCTTCCTATCATCGGAACCATCAACGACCTCCGTAACTCCGGAGATAAAATCCTTAAGATTGAGGCAGTTCTCTCGGGTACGCTCAACTTTATCTTCAACGCCATCTCCAGCGTCGTTCCATTCTCTGAGACCGTGAGACTGGCTAAGGAGAAGGGCTACAGCGAGCCTGATCCACGTATCGACCTGAGCGGTATGGACGTGATTCGCAAGCTGGTGATTCTCTCCCGCGAGGCAGGTTACCGCGTAGAGCAGGAAGATGTAGAGAAGAACCTCTTCGTGCCAGACAAATACTTCAAGGGTTCGCTCGACAACTTCTGGAAGAAACTTCCTGAGCTCGATGCCGATTTCGAGGCTAAGCGCAAGGCGCTCGATGTAGAGCACAAACGCTGGCGCTTCGTTGCTACCCTGGATGGCGGCAAGACAAGCGTAGGTTTGCAGGCTGTCGGTCCAGAGCATCCGTTCTACAATCTGGAAGGTTCCAACAACATCGTGCTGCTCACCACCGAGCGTTATAAGGAATACCCTATGATGATTCAGGGCTATGGTGCCGGAGCCAGCGTAACGGCTGCCGGTGTATTCGCCAACATCATGAGTATCGCTAACATTTAACACTTAACATTAAAAAGAGATGAAACATATTATCATTCTTGGCGACGGAATGGCTGACCACCCGGTAGAAAGACTGGGTGGAAAGACACTCCTGCAATACGCCAACAAACCCTATATGGATATGCTTGCCAAGAAGGGCAAGACAGGAAGACTCGTTACCGTGCCAGATGGATTCCATCCGGGTTCTGAGGTAGCTAACAGCTCTATCATGGGCTACGACCAGAACGAGGTTTACGAGGGACGCGGACCGCTCGAGGCTGCCAGCATCGGCTATGAACTGGAGCCTACCGACCTTGCCCTGCGCTGCAACATCATCAACGTGCAGGACGGCAAGATTATCACCCACAACGGTGGTAACCTGGAAACGGAAGATGCGGATGTGCTCATCAAGTATCTCAACGATACCCTCGGCAAGAAATATCCTGATGTCAAGTTTGTTACCGGCATCCAGTATCGCCATCTTCTGGTGGTGAAGCACGGAAACAAGCATATCGACTGTGCCCCACCTCATGATCATCCCAACGAGGAATGGCATAAGCTGATGGTGAAACCTATCTTGCCGGAGATTGGAGGCGATGAGGGTCACATCAGCCGTCGTGATACAGCCGACCTTCTGAACCAGCTGATTCTCGAGAGTCAGGAACTCCTGGAGAACCATCCTTTCAATGTGGCGCGCAAGGAGCGTGGCGAACGAATGGCCAATCTTATCTGGCCTTGGGGCGGCGGTTACCGTCCGCACATGCTCACCCTCTCCCAGATGTATCCACAGATCAAGAAGGGTTCTGTGATTTCTGCCGTAGACCTGATCCGAGGCATCGGCCATTACGCCGGTCTGCGCAACATCATCGTTGAGGGCGCTACCGGTCTTGCCAATACCAACTACGAGGGCAAGGCAGCCGCAGCTATCCAGGCATTGAAGGATGGCGACGACTTCGTTTATGTTCACGTAGAGGCGAGCGACGAGGCAGGTCATGATGGCGATCTGGAACTGAAGCTGAAGACCATCGAGAACCTCGACCAGCGACTCATCAAGCCTATCTTCGATGAGGTAAGCACCTGGGACGAGCCGGTATGCATCGCTGTTCTCCCAGACCATCCTACTCCGGTAGAAATCCGTACCCACGTAAAGGAGCCTGTGCCTTTCATCATCTATTACCCTGGCATTGAGCCGGATAGCGTAGAAAAGTATGATGAGGTAAGCTGCGTAAGTGGCGGTTACGGCATGCTGCAGCTGCAGGAATTCATGAATGCCTTCATGGCAATCAATTAAAATCAAAGACTTCATGATAGCCCCCAAAGCTAATCATAAAGTTCTATGTTCAAATCTCAAAGTTCAAAGTAAAAAATGAAATATTATTCAACAAATAAGAAAGCACCCATCGCCGACCTTCACAAGGCGGTAGTTAAAGGTCTGGCAGAAGACCGTGGTCTCTATATGCCAGAAATCATCAAGAAGTTGCCACAGGATTTCTTCGACAACATCGAGAAACTCTCTTTCCAGGAGATTGCCTACAAGGTAGCTGATGCCTTCTTTGGCGAGGACGTTGATGCCGAGTCATTGAAGAAGATTGTATACGATACCCTGGCATTCGACTGCCCTGTAGTTGAGGTAGAGCCTAACATCTACTCTCTCGAGCTGTTCCATGGTCCTACCCTCGCCTTCAAGGATGTGGGTGCGCGCTTCATGGCACGTCTCCTGCAGTACTTCGTACGTCAGGAGGGCAAGGAAGAGGTGAATGTGCTCGTAGCTACATCGGGCGATACCGGTTCGGCTGTTGCCAACGGTTTCCTCGGCGTTGACGGCATCCACGTCTACGTGCTCTATCCTAAGGGCAAGGTCAGCAAGATTCAGGAGAGCCAGTTCACTACCCTGGGCCAGAACATCACAGCCCTCGAAGCAGATGGCGTGTTCGACGACTGCCAGGCGCTGGTGAAGTCTGCGTTCATGGATGAGGAACTCAACAAGCACATGAAGCTCACCTCAGCCAACTCTATCAACGTAGCCCGCTTCCTGCCTCAGGCTTTCTATTATTTCAACGCCTATGCCCGCATGAAGGAGAAGGGTCTCGCCGACAAGTTGGTTATCTGCGTACCTAGCGGCAACTTCGGCAACATCACAGCCGGTCTCTTCGGTCATGAGATGGGATTGCCTATCCACCGCTTCATCGCTGCCAACAACGCCAACGATATCTTCTACGAGTATCTGCAGACAGGCAAGTACAATCCTCAGCCTAGCAAGCAGACCATCGCCAATGCCATGGACGTAGGCGACCCATCAAACTTTGCCCGCATCTACGACCTCTACAAGGGCGATCATGATGCCATCGCTGCCTACATCGGTGGTGCTACATACAAGGACGAGCAGATTGCCGAAACCATGAAGCAGTGCTACAATGAAACCAAGTATGTACTTGACCCTCACGGAGCTTGCGGCTATCGCGCTCTGAAGGAGCAGTTGAAGCCAGGTGAGGTTGGCGTGTTCCTCGAGACCGCTCATCCAGCCAAGTTCAAGGAGAAGGTAGACAGCATCCTTGACAGCGACATTGAGATTCCTGCACGCCTTGCAGAATTCATGAAGGGTGAGAAGAAGAGCATCCAGATGACCAAGGATTTCGCATCATTCAAGAACTACTTGATGAACGAATAAACCATACATACGGAAAAGCCTTTCTCTTTCTCTGGGGGAAGGCTTTTCCCGTTAAAATAAACTCAGACTCAGATTTGTCAGGACAGATGAGTCTTGAATTTTATAACAACAGAAAACGGGAAAAATTTATGAAGATTGTTATTCTAGACGGCTATGCCGCAAACCCGGGAGATTTGGATTATCATCTTCTGGAGAAACTGGGCGAGGTGGTAGTTTATCCTCGCACATCAGATGCAGAGAAAGTGGAACGTGCCAAGGATGCCGACATCATCCTTCTGAACAAGGTGCAGATAGATGCAGAGACGCTGGCGCAGCTTCCTAAACTGAAATACATCGGTATCCAGGCTACCGGTTTCAACGTGGTAGACATCGAGGCTGCCAGGAAACAGGGCATCATCGTAACCAATATTCCTGCCTACAGCACCGACAGCGTGGCGCAGATGACCTTTGCCCTCATCCTTGCCGTAACCAACCGCGTAGAGCATTATACCCAAGAGAACCGCAACGAGCGCTGGGCTTACAATAAGGATTTCTGTTATTGGGATACCCCGTTGATGGAGCTTGCCGGCAAGACCCTGGGTATCATGGGATTGGGCAATATCGGCATGAAAGTTGCCAACATCGCCCGCCAGTTTGGCATGAACATCTGTGCCTGCACCAGCAAGAATTCGAGCAATCTGCCTGAGTGGATCCAGAAGGTGAGCAAGGAGGGTTTGCTTGCCACGAGCGATATTCTCTCGCTCCATTGTCCGCTTTCTGATGACACCTATCATTTCATCAATAAGGAGAGTCTGGAGAAGATGAAGGATACTGCCATCCTGGTTAATACAGGTCGCGGTCCGCTGGTAGATGAGGAGGCCGTAGCTGCCGCCCTCCACGAAGGCAGTCTGGGTGCCTACTGTGCCGACGTAATGGCTCAGGAGCCGCCATCAAAGGAGAATCCGCTCTTCGGCGAGCCTAATGCTTACCTCACCCCTCATATTGCCTGGGCCACCTACGAGGCTCGCGAGCGCCTGAACAAGCAGGTAGCCGCCAACGTAAAGGCATTCCTCGAGGGCAATCCGATTAATGTCGTGAATAAGTAAGGTTCTGATAACATCATGGCAAAAAAAATAGACGGAGAAAATAATATTTTTTCAAATGTTCTTGGATATTTAAATAATTCTTCATATCTTTGCATAAGATAAACTGCACTCGGCAATCTGAAAGCAAGCTTTCATTGCACTCGTTTGCATTATCTTTGCCACAAATAAAAAAGAAAAGGTATGAAAGAGAAGAAATATCACTTACAGGAAGACCATGGTGCTGCTTTTGCAGAAGAGCCAACACCGGCCTATCATGAAAATACTACAGTTGTACTTCCTGGAAAAAAAATCGCCGAAGATAACTTCGATGATGATTTTGAATGGGATAGAATACCTGCAGGATGGGGACCTATCAACGAAGAAGAAGCCATAGCCCGTATAGAGGCCATAGAAGCCGACATAGAGCAAAATGGTCTCATTGACGAAGAGGATATGATAGAACATCTTAAAGCAAAGGGATTATGGCTTATATAAAACCATCTAAGCCATTTAACTAGGAGTTAGAAAAAGTGTTAGCCTATGCTCTATTTGAATTTGGAGTTACCACCGTAAAGCGATTCAACCAAGCATACCAAAGCATTCGAAATCGCTTGGCTATTCACCCTTACTCTTCGCCAAAAGAACCTCTTCTGAAGAGTTTCTTACGTTCATACCGTAGTGCCATCATCATGAAAAATTGGAAAATCATCTATCGGTATGATAAAGAATACGATAGAATTATCCTTGTTGACTTATGGGATATGAGAAGAAATCCCAAGTACCTGATTAGACAGTTCAGAAGAAAACTATAAAAAAGCAGCCAACCTTCAATATCCCAATTGAAAGTTGGCTGTTTCTTTTTCTAACACCTTATTTAAGGACTTAGATGGTTTAATCTAAGCCATAAAACTTTAGTTTTAAGATGTTCTATCATTTCTTTTTCACCAAAACATAGATGATGACGGGGGCACCGAACAGCGGGGTGACGGCATTCAGCGGGATGATGCCACCGTCCGACGGAAGGGTGCAGAAAAGATTGCAGACGAGGGCAATGACTGCACCCATCAGCATCGTAACGGGCAACAGACGGCGATGATTCTCCGTGCCGATGATGAGGCGGGCGATATGCGGCGTTGCCAGGCCGATGAAGGCGATGGGACCGCAGAAGGCAGTAACCACAGCCGTAAGAAGACCGGTGATGATGAGCAGAACGATGCGCAGACGCCTGATGTTGAAGCCCAGATTCTCGGCATACTGTTCGCCTAACAGCATGGCGTTCAGCGGTTTTACAAGAAGCAGAGACGCAGCCAGGGCAATGAGGGCCAACGGGATGAAGAACATCATCTGCTGGCTCGAAACATTGCCAAAGCTGCCCATGCCCCAAACCATATACGATTTCACGCCCTCTGCCGTACTGAAGAAATTGAGCAATGAGATGGCGCTGCTGGCAAGATAGCCCACCATCAGTCCGATGATGAGCAGTACCGTATGGCTGCGCACAATGGCAGAAAAGAAGGTGATGATGCCCATCACCACCATAGCCCCTATAAAGGCTGCGATGAGGATAGCCAGGAAACCGCCGATGGCATAGTTGCCGGCATCGCCCAGAAAACCTACCCCTAAATCATCCAGGGCAATATTGCCGCCAAAGGCAAGCATCACGATGGCTACAGCCAGTCCGGCTCCGCTGCTGATACCGAATACGTCAGGACCCGCCAGGGGATTGCGGAAGGCTGTCTGCAGGAGCAAGCCGCTCGTGGCGAGGGCTGCGCCCGAAAGCAAGGCGGCAATCGCCGCCGGCAGTCGCGATTCCAACAGAATATAGCGGTAGGTTTCGTCAGTCTGAGAGCCCGAAATAATCGCCCCCACGTCCTGCCATGGGATGTTTACACTCCCCCATGCCAGGTTGGCGAAAAACAGTATGATAATGGCGATTGCCCCTAAAACGATGGTTTTCATTCACTAAAACTATTTCTTGTAAAATCTCTGATTAAAGCCCTATTTCTTATAGAATCTCAATTTGCCGAACCGCTCGCCATGAGCCAGGATGATGAACTCTCTGAGCAGCAGTTCGGGATGGAAACTCGTAAGCTCGAAATAAGGTACCGTAGAGGTATCTACCTGATAGATATTACCCCGGCTGAAGGCTGCAAGAGCCTTGTAGCCGTCATATTCCTGAAGCAGTTGAGCCTGCGACAGAGGGGCACCACCGAAATACTTGAATGCCCATACGTCCACCTGCTTTCCCTTCGCCAAGATTTGCTCCGGACTCATCGCCAGACTTCCGCTGTGTTCATCGTCCTCGAAGATATAACGGGCGTTGGCATCCTTCAGCAGAATACCGATAGTACTCTGACCTCCAGGTACATACCATACATTGCCCGTCTTTCTTTCGGTCAGGATGGAGAGGCCCTTCGGATACCCGGCTGCCTCAGCTTTCAGCTTCAGATATTCCTTTTCTATCTTCGCAAAGAGCGAATCTGCCTTTGGTTCGCAAGATGCAGCAAGAGCGGTCTTCGGTGCATTCCCGTCTTTTTTAAAGAGCATGCCGTAGAATTTCATCCATTCCGCCCTGCCCAATGGCGAAGACTCCATATAGTCGGCAGCCTCGATGATGGGCACGTGCAGTTTGTCGAGCTTGCCATATCCACCGCTGTTTTCGAAAGGCGAAAGGAGGATGGCTTCGGGTTTCAGGGCGATGATACGCTCGATGTCGGGCGCCATGCTCGAACCGCAATCCACGATGGAATTTCGGGCAGCAGCATTTCCTGCAGAAACATTTCCTGCAGAAGCTTTTCCGGCAGCAGCATTTCCTGCAGCAGCCCTCTTCTTTACATCCGGAATATTGATGTAATCGAGGTCGCAGACACCACGGATGGCCTGCTGGC
>JAJXAL010000090.1:0-16493 GCA_021628325.1 Segatella copri
GTTTAGTTATACAAATAAGTTTTACTTAACCTATGTTTTTAGGTTTTGTCACAAGGTAATACAAACGTTTTCATAAAAAGTACCAAAGAATCTTCATCATTAACTCTCTTTAACACGAAGTCGTGTTCCTCATTCCATTTTTCTTTGTACTTTAGCACCCCGAAAAGAAAAAGGATATAAAATATGAGCAACGGATTATTACTTTGGATAGACGACGAGATAGAACTTCTCAAGGCACACATCATCTTTCTGGAAAAGAAAGGATACGAGGTGCAGACGGTAAGCAACGGCCCTGATGCCATTGAACTTTGCCGCCAGCAGACCTTCGACCTCATCCTGCTCGATGAGATGATGCCGGGACTCAGCGGACTGGAAACCCTGCTACGCATCAAGGACATCCAGCCTGCCACACCGGTAGTGATGTGCACCAAGAGCGAAGAAGAAAACATCATGGACCAGGCAATCGGTTCAAAGATAGCCGACTATCTGATCAAACCCGTAAACCCGAACCAGATTCTGCTCTCGCTCAAGAAGAACATCCACCGCAAAGACATCGTGGCGGAGGTGACGCAGAGCGGATACCAGCAAGACTACCAGCAGATAGCCATGCAGATGATGGAATGCAGAACGGCGGAAGACTGGATGGAGATTTACAGGCGACTGGTAAGCTGGGAACTGAAGCTGAGCGATACGGCAAGTCCGATGGCAGAGATGCTGGGCATGCAAAAGGAAGAGGCTAACCAGGGTTTCGCCAAATACATAGCCAAGAACTATCTCGACTGGGTAAGTCCCGACAACAGAGACCGCCATCTGATGAGTCCCGACATCTTCAAGCGCAAGATATTCCCGCTGCTCGATGAGGGCAAGAAGGTGTTCCTGATTGTGATAGATAACTTCCGCTATGACCAGTGGCGCATGCTGGCTGAAGACATCGGCGACCTGTTCGACATCGACGAGCAGCTCTACATGAGCATCCTTCCTACCGCCACGCAATATGCGCGCAACGCCATCTTCAGCGGTCTGATGCCGAACAAGATAGCCGAAATGTTCCCTGACCTCTGGGTAGATGAGGACGAGGAGGAAGGCAAGAACCTGAACGAGGCGCCGCTGATACAGACCCAGATAGAGCGATTCAGAAAGCACTATACCTTCAGTTATCACAAGGTGAACGATTCGCAGGGTGCCGACCGCTTCCTGGAGCACTACAACGAGTGCCGCAACTACGACCTGAACGTGCTGGTGATTAACTTCATCGACATGCTCTCTCACGCGCGTACCGAATCTAAGATGGTGCGCGAGCTTGCCAACAACGAGAGTGCCTACCGCAGCATCACGCAGAGTTGGCTCCGCCATTCGGTTCTCTCAGAGCTCTTCAAGCTCCTTTCGCAGAGCGATTACCAGGTAGTGCTCACCACCGACCACGGCAGCATCAGGGCATCGAAACCAATCAAGATTGTAGGCGACCGCAATACGAACACCAACCTGCGCTACAAGCTGGGCAAGAATCTGGCTTACCAGAGCAAGGAAGTGTTCACCATCAAGGAGCCTCAGCGTGCCCAGTTGCCGGCGCCTAACCTGAGTACCTCGTATGTATTTGCCACGGGCGACAGTTTCTTCGCCTATCCGAATAATTACAACTATTATGTGCAATACTACAAGGATACCTTCCAGCACGGTGGCATCTCGATGGAGGAAATGCTCATCCCGCTCATCACGCTGACACCGAGAAAAAGGTAAGAATTAATAGTAATCATAAAGTTCAAAGTTCAAAATTCAAAGTTCAAAGTAAAATATATGAAGATAAAAATTGACTCATTAGACACGATCCATGAAGCAGCCAAGGAATTTCTGCAGAACATGGGCGACGGCAAGGTCTTTGCCTTCTATGGCAAGATGGGAGCCGGAAAGACAACATTTGTAAAAGCCATTTGCGAAGAACTGGGCGTAGAAGATGTCATCACATCTCCTACCTTCGCCCTCGTAAACGAATATACAGCGGGCGACGGCTCACCTGTCTACCACTTCGATTTCTACCGCATCAAGAAACTCGATGAGGTGTACGACATGGGCTACGAAGATTATTTCTACAGCGGCAACCTCTGTTTCCTGGAGTGGCCGGAACTGATAGAAGAACTGCTGCCGGAAGACTGCACCAAAGTGACTATCACCGTAGAAGAAGACGGAACAAGAAACGTAGAATGGTAAGCCTCCGACAGCCCCGAACAAAAAAAGCATCTGGCTGAGAACATGTTTTCTCAAGCCAGATGCTTTTATCATTTCCTATCCGGGCTGATTACAGGAGAGCCTGGAACTTCTCGGTAAGGGTTGCCTTAGAGGCTGCGCCAACATACTTGTCTACCAGCTGGCCACCCTTGAAGAAGAGGATGGTAGGGATATTACGAACACCAAACTCCATAGCGATGTCGTCGTTCTCCTCTACATCACACTTGCCTACTACCAACTTGCCGTCAAACTCCTCAGCAAGTTCTGATACGATAGGAGCAATCTGGCGGCAAGGGCCGCACCATGTTGCCCACAAATCTACTACCAATGGCAGTTCGCCATTCTTGTAGCTCTCGAAATTCTCGGTTGTAATTGTTACTTCCATTTTTCTATACCTTTTTATATTAAAACTAAAATTACTTCTAATTGATCTGATAGCTCATCTTAGGATGCTGCTCGATATACTGGATGAGGGCATGACCCACGCCTACCGTATGCTCACGGGCACGCATCAGCAGATAGGTATTGCTGTCAACATCATGTATCTGGAAAAAGAGCTGCGCCTTGCCCTCGTCATTCTCCAGAATGGTCTGCAGGTCGCTGACCATCGTTTCATCTATCGCATCGCTCTCCACATTGATGGTAAAGCGATCGATGCGGTTCTCCTTGACCGTCTGCAGATACTCTACATTGCCTATCTGGAAATCGAGATAGTTGGCATTGCCGTAACGGGAAACGCACTTGGCGGTGATGTAGATGGTGCTGCCTTCAACCATGATGCCGCGCCACTTGCCCCAGTCCTCGCCAAAGAGAGCCAGCTCGCCTGAGCCCTCAAAGTCTTCGAGCGTAACGAAACCGCACGGCTTGCCCGTCTTGGTAAACTTCGACTTCACACCCGTGATGATGCCGCCCAGCACCACATCCTCCTTCTTTGCCAGCTCCTGCTTGTCGCCCAGTTCAGAACAATGGGTATTGCAGAGGGAGTTGAGGATGATGCTGTACTCATCGAGCGGATGGGCAGAAAGATAGATGCCCACAAGCTCGCGCTCACGGTTCAGACGTTCGATGGTGCTCCAGCTCTCAGCATCAGGAATAGGCGGCGTAGCTATCTCTATCGCCTCGGTACCGCCAAAGAGTGAGTTGGCAGCCTCGTGCTGTTCCTGCTGGAAGAGCTGACCGTAGCGCACCAGCGTATCGAGGAAGGTTTCGCCCTTGTTGTTCTTGCCGAAGAACTGCTCGCGACGGATGCCAAAGCTGTCGAAACCGCCACTCAGCGCCAAGGTTTCGAAAGCCTTGCGGTTCACGCTGGAGTAATCTACACGCTCGGCAAAATCGAAGATGGTTTTATAAGGTCCGTTCTTCAGTCGCTCTGCCACGATGGCATCGGCTGCCGGAGCACCCATACCCTTGATGGCTGAAAGACCGAAACGTATCTCTCCATGCTCGTTCACACCGAACACGCGGTAACTCTCGTTCACATCCGGTCCCAAGGTCTTGATACCCATCGACTGGCACTCCTCCATCAGCTTGGTGATTTCGGTAATCTGTGCAAAGCGTCGGGTCATCAGCGCCGCCATGTATTCGGCAGGATAGTGCGCCTTGAGATAGGCAGTCTGGTAGGCTACCCACGAATAACAGGTGGCATGAGACTTGTTGAAGGCGTAGGAAGCAAACTTCTCCCAGTCGCCCCATATCTTCTCCAGCACCTTCGGGTCGTGGCCGTTCTCCTGTCCCTGCTTGATAAACTTAGGCTTCATCGCATCTACGATAGCCTTTTTCTTCTTACCCATCGCCTTACGCAGCGCATCAGACTCGCCTCGGGTGAAGCTGGCAAGCTGACGGGAAAGAAGCATCACCTGCTCCTGATAAACCGTGATGCCGTAGGTATCCTTCAGATACTTCTCCATACACGGGATATCGTAGGTAATCGCCTGCTTGCCGTTCTTGCGGGCAATGAAGTCAGGGATGTAATCCATAGGTCCCGGACGGTAGAGGGCATTCATGGCGATGAGGTCCTCGAATACCGTAGGCTTCAGCTCACGGAGATACTTCTGCATACCCGGCGACTCGAACTGGAAGGTTCCGATGGTCTGACCGCGCTGATAGAGCTGATAGGTCAGTTCATCATCGATAGGGATGGTATCGAGGTCAACGACATCGCCCGTAGTCTGCTTGATAACCTTGCATGCCTCCTTCATCTCAGAGAGGGTCTTCAAGCCCAGGAAGTCCATCTTAATCAGACCGGTGGTCTCGATGACATGGCCGTCGTACTGCGTTACCGCCGTCTTCAGTCCCGGGAAATCAGGGTCATCGGCAGTAGATACAGGCACCCAGTTGCTGATAGGGTCGCGGCAGATGATGAATCCGCAGGCATGGATACCCGTGCCTCGGATAGTTCCCTCAAGCATCTTGGCATACTTGATGGTATTGCTCTCGCGGGGATCGTTGGAGAACTCAGCCTCGCGCAGCTCTGGGGTATATTTGATGGCATTGGTCAGGTTCATCTTGGCACCGTCAGGCAAACGGTCTGGGATAGCCTTGCAGAGTGCATTCGCCTTATCCAACGGCAACTTCTCTACACGCGCCACGTCCTTGATGGAGTTCTTCGTGGCCATGGAACCGTAGGTAATGATATGGGCACAGTTCTCATGACCGTACTTATCCATTACCCAGCGCAATACCTTGCCTCGGCCGTCATCATCAAAGTCGGTATCAATATCCGGAAGGTTCACACGGTCTGGGTTCAGGAAACGCTCAAACAGGAGGTCGTACTTCAATGGGTCAATCTTGGTAATGCCCAAGCAGTAAGCCACCACCGAACCTGCCGCAGATCCACGTCCCGGGCCCACCATCACGCCGAGTTCCTCGCGCGCCGCCCTGATGAAGTCTGACACGATGAGGAAGTAGCCCGGGAAACCCATGGTCTTCATCACGTGGAGCTCGAAGTTTACATGCTCGTCAACATTCTCGGGCAGCGGGTCGCCATAAAGCTTTTTGGCTCCCTCGTAGGCAAGGTGGCGCAGATATTCTGCCTCAAACTTGATACGGTATATCTTATCGTAACCGCCCAATCGGTCGATTACCTTCTGACCTTCCTCTGGTGGCAGCGGGTTCTTGCCGTTCTCATCAGAGGTAAACTCCTTGTAGAGGTCTTCTTCTGATACCTTCTGGCGCAACTGCTCCTCGGTACCGAAACTCTCCGGAATCGGGAAGAAAGGCATGATAGGACCATGGTCGATGCTGTAGATTTCTACCTTATCCAATACTTCGAGGGTATTGGAAAGTGCTTCGGGAATATCCGAGAACACATCGTTCATCTCCTGGCGGGTCTTGAACCATTCCTGCTTGGAATAGCGCATACGGTTAGGGTCGTCGAGATCCTTTCCGGTAGCGATACAGAGCAGATGGTCGTGGGCCTCGGCAGTTTCCTTATCCTCGAAGTGGCAGTCGTTGGTGCACACCAGCTTGATGTTAAACTCCCTTGCCATCTTGATGAGTTCCTTGTTGGCACGCTGCTGCAACTCGTAAGCCTCGCGGTTGGCAAGCAGACTTGGATCATCGGGCACTTTATGGCGCTGGAGCTCGAGATAGTAATCATCGCCAAAGAGGTTGTGGTACCACTGGCAAGCCTCGCGGGCTCCTTCCAGGTCACCATGCAGAATCTTGGATGGCACCTCGCCTGCAATACATGCCGAACAGACGATGAGGTCTTCGTGATACTTCTCCAGATCGGCACGGTCGGTTCGTGGGCGCATGTAGTAACCATCCACCCACGAATTGCTCACCAGCTTGATGAGGTTCTTGTATCCATTATAATTCTTGGCAAGTACAATGAGGTGATAACCGCTCATATCGCCCTTATCCTTCTCTCGGTCGGCTTTGGTTCGGCGTGCCACATACATCTCGCAGCCTATGATAGGCTTGAAAGGTTCGAGTCCCTCCTTCTTGCGGTCTTTATTAATCTTGCCGCAATAGTCGGTGAGTTCCTTGATGCCGAACATCACACCGTGATCGGTTACCGCCATACCCTTCATGCCGTCCTTGATGGCCTTATCTACCAGATGCGGTATCTTCGACTGGCCGTCGAGGATGGAGTATTGGGTGTGTACATGCAAATGAACAAAATCTTCCATTATCTGTTTAAAATTCGAATTTTGACAACAAAGTTACGGCGAAATATTGAAAAAGCCAAAAGAAATATGCGAAAATATTGAAAAAGGTAAAAGAAACCCACAAAAAATTTGCAAAAGTGATAAAAATGACGTACCTTTGCACCAATAAAAACTTAATCCTACTGTATGGGACAGAAAATAAAGAAATTAAAGAAGATAAGATTGCACCGCGAAGGTACCGATCAGCTGGTAACCGGAGCGATAGCGTTAGTAGCCATTGCGGCTATATTGTGGACAACCTTAGACAACAAGATTCCGTTCTGGGCTTTTGTTGTTGTGTTCGGTACGGTATATGGTATCGTGCTCAACTTCTACCGTTGTCCTGTCAGATACCTCAACGTAGAGGATACTTCGAAACTGGTAGTAGCACCAGCCGACGGAAAGATTGTGGTGATAGAAGAGGTGGAGAATGCTCCATACTTCGGTGACCGCCGCCTGATGATTTCCATCTTCATGAGCCTCTGGAATGTTCATGCCAACTGGTTCCCGGTGGATGGTAAGGTGAAATTCGTGAAGCATGTGGACGGCAACTACCACAAGGCATGGCTGCCTAAGGCTAGCGAGGAAAACGAGCATGCCGACGTGATGATTACCACACCTGAGGGAGTGGATGTACTCTGCCGACAGATTGCCGGTGCAGTGGCACGCCGCATCGTAACCTATGCCAAGGAAGGGGAAGAATGCTTCATCGACGAGCACCTGGGATTCATCAAGCTGGGTTCACGCGTGGATGTCTACCTGCCTGTAGGTACAGAAGTATGCGTAAAGATGGGACAGTCAACTACTGGCGACCAGACCGTCATCGCTAAATTGAAATAACATATTGACAGATAGAGGGCAAGCCGGAACATACTTCCGGCTTTCACTCTATCATAATATACTGGAAAGAAATGAGTATCAAGAAACATATTCCAAACACGATAACCTGCTGCAACCTGGTTTCGGGCTGCGTCGCAACATCGTTTGCCTTCGGCGGGAACCCAAAGATGGCATTGTTATGGATTATCATCGGAGCCGTATTCGACTTCTTTGACGGCATGAGCGCCCGCCTGCTGCACGTTTCATCGCCAATAGGCAAGGAGCTGGATTCGCTGGCAGATGACGTAACCTTCGGTGTGGCTCCTGCCACCATCGTATTCTCACAACTCTTTGTGATGGAATATCCGGGTTTTCTGGAGCCTTTGCGCCCATGGCTGCCTTACGCAGCCTTCATCATCGCAGCCTTCTCGGCATTGCGACTGGCTAAGTTTAATCTTGATGAGCGCCAGACTACCTCTTTCATCGGTGTTCCTACACCAGCCAACGCCCTGTTCTGGGGTTCGCTGATTGTGTTCAATCCAAGCTGGCTCGAAGGATATTCATGGTCGGTATTCATCATTCTGGCTCTGATTCTCATCACCAGCTATCTGCTGGTTTGCGAGATGCCTCTTTTCGCCTTGAAGTTCAAGCAGTGGGGTTTCAAGGGCAATGAGGTGAAATATGGCTTTGCCGCGCTCACCATCATCATCCTCGCTACTTCGGTAGCACTCGATGGTCTGATCGGCTTCCTCACCGGCTGGTGGCTTGTCATCGTGGCATACGTCATCATCTCGGCGATTATTTATCTGAAGAAGACGAAATAGAAGAAATCCCCTTTATTGGGATATTTAGGTATTTAGGTAGATTGTTAACTGAAAAATGCGGCTAGATGTGAATCCAGTCGCATTTGCTTTTTTCTTCCTGTTGAGAGAGATGATTAGTTGTGTACGAGCGTACCAATCTCCTCACCATCCATCACCTTCTTGAGGTTACCTACTACATCCATATTGAACACGTAGATAGGAAGGTTGTTTTCCTTACACATGGTGGTAGCAGTCAAATCCATTACCTTCAAGCCCTTGGTATAAATCTCATCATAGGTGATGTCCTTGAACTTGGTAGCTGTAGGATCCTTCTCAGGGTCAGCGGTATAGATGCCGTCTACACGGGTACCCTTGAGCATCACGTCAGCCTCGATTTCGATACCGCGGAGAGAAGAACCGGTATCGGTAGTGAAGTATGGACTGCCTGTACCTGCAGAGAAGATGCAGATATAGCCTGCCTCCATCGCCTCAATCGCCTTCCACTTGGTGTAGAATTCGCCGATAGGCTCCATGCGGATGGCAGTAAGCACCTTGTTCTTAACGCCCAAGGCTCCGAGTGCGCTGCTCAATGCCAGGGAATTGATAACGGTAGCACACATACCCATCTGGTCGCCCTTGACACGGTCGAAACCCTTCTGGCTTCCACTCAAACCGCGGAAGATGTTACCACCACCAATCACAATGCCTATCTGAACGCCCATCTCATGGACCTCCTTTATCTGCTTAGCATAATCACTCAGGCGCTCTGGGTCGATGCCGAAGCTCTGCTTGCCCATCAGACTCTCGCCGCTCAATTTCAAAAGAATTCTTTTAAACTTTGCCATAATATAGTGTTTAATGTTTATTATTTAATGTTTACTGAAGGGATTAGAAACTTGATTTCTCCGAACGCATACGAGCGTATTACTCCCTTCTTGTCATGAAGGATGAGATGACCATCGTCCTCCACCTCTACGAAGGCGCCCTCGAACTTACCGTCCTTATCCTCATACCAGTGATAGCCCTTGCGACGGTAGAGAGAAAGATGATAGATGCCCGACACATCCATATAGTCGGCACGACGCAGAAGTTCGTAGTATTTGCAGAAAGCCTCAATCACCTTCTGCAGCACCTCTTCCCTATCCACCTCATGTCCCAGAATCTGAGCCAGAGATACAGGGTTGGGCGCATCGCTGTGGAACTCAGTCTGATTGACATCAATGCCGATACCGAAGATGCAGCGCTTGATGCCCTTGGAGTCGATGGCAGTCTCTATCAGCGTGCCACTGATTTTCTTGTCATACCAGTACACATCATTCGGCCATTTCAGCGTAATGCCGTCCGTATAGGAATCAAGAGCGTCCTTCACGGCGAGCGCACCAGCCTCGGAAAGGAGGAACTGCTGGCGCAAAGGAACCCACTTAGGACACATCATCATACTGAAGAGGAGGTTCTTGCCCGGCTCACTCTCCCAGGTATGCACGCCCTGTCCCCTGCCTGCAGTCTGATAGTCAGCAACAGCAATGGTCAGCGCATCTTCATCGTAAGTATCCAAATTCTTCAGGAAGGTATTCGTGGAATCCACTTCCTTTAATCGTATAATCTTCTTTTCCATGTCTATATAATAATGTATAGCGAATCACAACGGGTTATCCAATCAGCAACGGGTTGAAGGCATCCACAAGATGCTCGATGCGTTTCACCTGATGTCCTACCCCTACCACGGTAACAATATCAAAGCGAAGTTCTTTTTCCACCTTCTGTTCCTTGACGTAAGTATTGGCGGCTATTGCCAGATTACGCATCTTCCTGACATCTACGGCTTCCTCGGGCTGCTGGTATTCTTCACCCGAACGGGTCTTGACCTCTACCACAACCAGCGTCTTACCATCCGGCGAAACGGCAAGGATATCCAGATCCCGCTTGCCGGCTTTCCAGTCTCTGTCGATGACGACATAGCCTTCATTCTCGAGATAGAGCGTAGCCTCGTCTTCTCCCCATTTGCCTAATTCATTATGCTCTGCCATAGTCTATTTTCTTTATTTTGCATCAAAAGATGCTTTTACCTTGCAAAAATAACAAAAAAAGTCCACACTTCAAACTTTTTTATGTAATTTTGCACGAAAAACAATGGAAGATATCAAGAAAAAAGACGAAGCATACATGCGCCGTGCCCTGATGGAGGCTCAGGCGGCATTCGATGAAGACGAGATTCCGGTAGGCGCCATCATCGTTTGTAAAGACCGGATCATATCGCGTGCCCACAATCTTACGGAGATGCTGACCGATGTTACGGCTCATGCCGAAATGCAGGCCATCACTTCGGGAGCCAACATGCTGGGAGGAAAATACCTGAAAGACTGTACCCTCTACGTTACGGTAGAACCCTGCGTGATGTGCGCCGGAGCGCTGGGATGGGCACAGATCAGCCGCGTGGTATATGGTGCCAGCGACGAGAAAAGGGGGTATACAAAATATGCGCCCGATGCACTGCATCCTAAGACGACAGTTACATCGGGCGTATTGGAAGATGAGTGCCGCGCACTCATGCAGGATTTCTTTCAGAGAAAGAGATAATTACTTAACGAGCACTACAAGATACTTGCTGGTGCTCCAGAAAATCTGTGGATTGGTGATGCGGAGAGTATACTGCTTGTTAGCATCACGTACCAGAGCATAAGAGCTTGATGGGTGGGTAGTGAGCAACTTAGCAGACTTTGACATCAACTTGATTTCAGAAATGTTGCGGATATCAACCTTGGTGAAATAACTCTTGTTGAAATTGCCGGTCATTACCTTACCCTTTTCCATGATATGCTGCTCCTTCAACTCCTTCTTGGTACCGAATACGTACCAGGCAGTGTTGAGCTGCTTGTCCTGTGCATTGATTGTCTCTGTCTTCTGGCTGCTTTCAGTAGTAAGACGAGAGGTCTTGGTATTCAGATTGTTGATAGTCTCGTCGAGCGCTGCAATATGAATATCCTTCTTATCCAACTCCTCGCGAAGCACCTGGAGTTCCTTATCCTTCTGTGCAATCTGCTCCTGAAGGTTTGCGATGGTCTTCTTCAACTGGTCAGCCTGCAAAGAGCTGTTAGCCATCTGCTTCTGCAGTTTAGCCAGAAGTTCGCGGTTCTGCTGCATACGGGTAGCGATGAACTGAACATCCTCCTTGAGCTGCTGTCTCTTGCTGGCACCCTCACCGTTCTTCAGGAGAGTTACTCTGTGCTCAGCCTCACTGATCTGGTTCAGACCATCCTGGATTTCATTCAATGTACCCATCATATCGTTAATTTCGCTATCTTTCTGAGCGATGATACTGTTTAGCGAATCATTCTGCTGATTTGCCAAATCCTGGGTGTTGTTCTTGCCGTTGTTGCAACTGGTCAAGCAAAAAGCAGCTAAACATGCCGCAAATAATAGCTTTTTCATAATCATTTTCCTTTTTAATGTTTGATTTAAAAAATTATCTTTTCGCGTAAAACGCGTCGCTTCCTATACTTTATTCATTACTTTCTTCATCCCTGCGAGCCCCGTTTTTCTTCTGCCGGCGCTCTTCACGCTTCTTTTCCTTCATCTCCTCCTTGAGCTGTTTAGGATCTTTTCCTGCCAATACGATGACAAATTCGCCCCTTGGTTCTGTCTCCTCAAAATGAGCGATAACCTCGGCAAGCGTACCCCTCACACTCTCCTCGTGGAGTTTGGATATTTCACGACAACAGCTCACCTGTCTGTCATCGCCGAAAACCTCAGCAAACTGCTGCAAGGTTTTCACCACACGATAAGGCGACTCATAGAAAATCATGGTGCGCACCTCATCCTTCAATGATTCAAGATAGGTCTGTCTGCCCTTTTTCTGCGGAATGAATCCTTCGAAGCAGAAACGGTCGCATGGCAAACCCGATGAAACGATGGCCGGTATGCATGCCGTAGGTCCAGGCAAAGTCTGCACCGTGATGCCTGCCTTGGCTGCCTCGCGGGCGAGGTAAAAACCAGGATCGCTGATACCCGGTGTTCCGGCATCGCTGATCAAGGCAATGGTTTCGCCACCCTTCAGTCGCTCTACGATGGCAGAAGATGTGCCATGTTCGTTAAACTTATGGTGAGCCACTAATCGATTTCTGATATCGAAATGCTTCAGCAGAACACTCGATGTTCGAGTGTCCTCAGCGAGTACCAAATCCGCTTCTTTCAGTATGCGAATGGCTCGCATTGTCATGTCCTCCATGTTACCAACTGGAGTCGGAACGATGTATAATGTGCCCATACTGACCGCAAATGTAGTTAATTAATCTTTCATAGCAAAAAAAAACTGCGTTTCTTTGCATTTTTTAAAACCTTATTATTAATTTTGCCCCCGAAATGACAGAAAATCTAATTGGGGAGGCGCACCGTCCCGGAAGAATTGAAGTGGTGTGCGGATCGATGTTCTCCGGAAAAACAGAGGAATTGATCCGAAGAATGAAGCGTGCGAAGTTCGCCAAGCAGAAGGTGGAAATCTTTAAGCCGGCGCTTGACACTCGTTACTCCGAGGAAGATGTAGTGAGCCATGATCAGAACTCTATCCGGTCTACTCCTATTGAGTCCTCTGGATCGATACTGCTATTGGCTTCTGATATCGACGTGGTGGGTATCGATGAAGCCCAGTTCCTGGACAATGGGCTCGTGGAGGTATGCAACGAACTCGCCAACCGTGGCGTGAGAGTCATCGTGGCAGGACTGGATATGGACTTCAAGGGAGTTCCCTTCGGTCCGATTCCTGCTCTCTGTGCCATCGCCGACGAGGTGACCAAGGTTCATGCCATCTGCGTAAAGTGCGGTTCGGTTGCCTATGTGAGCCACCGGTTGGTCAATAACGACAAACGGGTGCTCCTGGGCGAGAAAGATGAATACGAGCCACTCTGCAGAGAATGCTACCAGAAGGCGATTCTTAACGAAAAATTATAACAAAAGGAACAGTTATGGGAAAGGAGATTACATTTGATAAATTTATAAGATGGGCGGGTGTTACCCTCATCGTACTGGCCGTGCTCTACATGACCAATTATCTGAGCAGCGTACTGCTGCCATTCTTCATTGCATGGTTTTTCGCTTACCTGCTCTATCCGGTCGTGAAGTTTATCGAAAACAAACTCCACGTCAGAATACGTGCGCTGTCTATCCTCATCGCCATGGGAACGGCTATCGCTGTTATAGGAGGCGTGCTGTGGCTCATCATCCCTCCGATGATTGACCAGTTTGACAAACTCGGTGAGGTGTTGACACGATGGCTGCATCAGACGACTCATACCAACAACCTGACGGCGCTGATCAAAGACTGGCTGCAGGCCAACCAGGAACAGATAGAGCATTTCCTGAAAAGCAAGGACTTCAGCGATGCCATCAAGACCACCATGCCTAAGGTCTTCTCGGTAGTCAGCCAGACGGCAACGGTACTGATGAGTATCGTGGCATCGATGATTACCTTATTATATATGTTCTTCATCCTGCTCGATTATGAGACACTGACAGCCAACTGGGTGAGAATCTTCCCTAAGAAGAACCGTCCGTTCTGGAGTGCGCTGATGAAGGATGTGGAGCGCGAGCTCAACAACTATATCCGTGGTCAGGGACTGGTAGCGCTCTGTATGGGCATCATGTTCTGCATCGGTTTTACCATCATCGGTTTCCCGATGGCGATAGGTCTGGGTATTCTCATCGGCATCATGGACCTGGTTCCATATCTCCATACCTTCGCCCTCATCCCTACGGCATTCCTTGCCATGCTGAAGGCTGCCGACACAGGTCAGAACTTCTGGTTGGTATTCGGTCTGGCTGTTCTGGTGTTCTGTGTGGTGCAGGTCATCACCGACATGGTAGTTACCCCGAAGATTATGGGTAAGGCGATGGGATTGAACCCAGCCATTCTCCTCTTGAGTCTCTCGGTTTGGGGTGCACTTCTGGGCTTCCTGGGATTGATTGTAGCCCTTCCGCTCACAACGCTCATCATAGCCTACTGGCAGCGCTATGTAACGAAGGAGAAGCCGCAATATCATGAAGAAATGGGCAAAAATGTCCCGATTTCGGATAAAAATGAAGAAAATCATTAAAAATATGGCAAAATATTTGGTTATTTCAGATTTTTGCCGTACCTTTGCACTCGCTTTTGAAACATAAAGCAGAAGATTGACTCGCTAGCTCAGCTGGTAGAGCACAACACTTTTAATGTTGGGGTCATGGGTTCGAGCCCCATGCGAGTCACAGATCTTCAAGAAAAAGGCTTTCCATTACGGAAAGCCTTTTTTTTTGTTATATCCTATTACTGGATACTGCAGAAATTCCTTTTTAAAACATTTCAGCCTTAGCCTCTACCCTCTTCTCAACATCATCCGGAAGCTGAGGGAAGAAATCATAGCCGGTGATACGCTCCACTTCATCTACTGAATTTACGAATTCCGTCTTCTTTCTGCCTTTCTGCGACTGGTTACGGCAGATAAAGCCGACGGCTTGCGGATTCTTGCCCGTATGAAGAACCACCTTGAAGAAGGCATCAGGCACTACCACCTTGTTCTTACCCAACTTGCGATGCTGCTTGTTCAGAAATATCGGTCCGCAGACAATATAAACCTTACCATACTGCTTCGCCCAGTTGCGGCACTGCTGCTCTATCGTGTTCCATACCCCCGCATTCAGACTGTGGTTCTGCGGACACATATTGGTCATCAGGAAACATTCATCCATCGCCTGCCGACTCCATTTGTTGTCACCAGCCGGACACATGTGTCCCCTGTCCAAACCACTGTTATAATAATCCGCCAAAGTACCCACGGGTGCCGGCATCTCCTCATCATCAGCAAACTTACCGCGCGGCAACTTACCAGATGCATGCTCCCCCGTCAGCGCCCAGGCTACCCAATTCGGCTGTCGCGTATCATGATTATAAGATAACGTATAAGCCAACCGATGCTTGATGGTTTCAGATACCTTTATCTTAGATACCGGAATCTCCAGGCCCTGCGCCTCCAGATTCGCACTCTCTCCAGCAGTTTCCTGCTTGTTCTCTGCAGACGGTTCATCGCCCGCAGCATCAGCAGCCTCCTGCTTATTCTCCTTTACAACAAGTGCCTGATCTTCTGTTGCCAGCGAAGAGACCTTCGGCAAGACAGAAAACGCCACTACTGCGGCAACCGCCAACAGCCAAATCTTAAATGTACCTACTTTCTTTTTCATATCATATTCATCATTATTTCATTTTCCATGAGACTCAGAGTCTACACTATTCATTCCGCTTTTAGGTGAATAATCCCTAAAATCTCCACAAAAGTAGTATTTTTATGCGAAAAAGAGAAAGAAAATCATAAATTTCTTGCGCATTTCAAAATAAAACACTAACTTTGCATCGCTATGTAGGACAAACCTAGACATAACACAGTAAAAAGCTCAAACAACTAAGAACTGAAAGTCAGAGGTTACGATACATTGGCAAAAGTGCTCTATGAAATGGACAAGCGAAGAGCATTAACAGAGATTAACTAAAAGTGATGCAAGTTTCCCGCCTTTTCTTGTTTTATACAAGGACTGAAGAGCCTCGAGCAACCATATCGGGGTACATTTAGGCTGAGAAATATGAGAAAATAAGAATCAAAACATAATAGCAAAATGAAAAAAATCAAATTATTCTCAATTGTAGCTGCCTTCGTTGCAGCTTTCGCATTCACTTCTTGTAATACAGGCGATGATAACAACAGCTATTATCAGCCGCTCACACAAGCAGAAAAGCAGACCTGCTATTTCAAGACAGCAGGTAACCGCATGAGCAAACTCGCTTATATGAGCGACGAGCATGTTACAGAATATGCTACAGAAAAAGGCAAACAAAAGGAATATTACGACACCTTAAATGTCTCTACATCTATCTACGGAGATGGCAAAGACACAGTAATGACTGTTAACAACTTCCCTGTAAAGATCTTCGCCCGTTACATTCCTGAAAATGCTGAAACGAAAGACCTGAAGGAAGCATTGAAGAAATATGAGCTGCCGGTTAACTTCAAGAGTATTGTATACTACTATTCAGTTACACCAGTTATCCAGTTCATGCTCTTCCCAGATGCTATTACTGTAAATCTGGAATATGGTGGTGCTACACATAAGGTTAAGTTCTATTGCTATTCTAGCGGAAACAGCCGATATACTTTCGGACAAGTTACCCAGGATAAAAGCAAGGTTGAAGCCTACTTGGTTGTTTATGGTTACGAAGTTGATCCAAAGGATGAGAAGAAACCAAATCCTACAGCATTCAACTTTAATATGGCAGGAACCCAGTTGTCAAATGGAACACAGATTAAGTTCTTCGAGCCATAAAGTTCAGAGCAAAAGAAATAAAGAAGTAAGAAACTTACACTTACAAATATATATATGTTAATACTCTCTTAAAAATTAAACAAAAAAAGAAAACTATTAGAGGCGCAGTCTTCGTGAGAAGGTTGCGCCTTGTTGCATTTATACAAAGAACGCTTTT
>JAJXAL010000011.1:0-57479 GCA_021628325.1 Segatella copri
ATAAGTTACGCTGCACTCGGAAGAAAAAATAAATTGCGATTTATTTTGTTTTTCGCTCATTTTGCAGTAACTTTGCACCCCGAAAGTAAAAAGAGTATGAGAAATTTGACCAATGCCGAACTGGCACAGATACTGGATAAGGATATATTTCATAAGATTTCAGAGGCAGCAGATGGGTTGTCTGTGGAGTGTTATGTAGTAGGTGGATATGTGCGTGACCTCTTCCTGGAGCGACCTTCCAATGATATTGATGTCGTTGTGGTTGGTAGCGGTATAGAGGTAGCTTCTGCCTTGAAGAAGATGCTTGGAAGAAAGGCGCATCTCTCTGTGTTCCGTAATTTCGGAACAGCACAAGTGAAGTATCAGGATACTGAAGTGGAGTTTGTCGGCGCCCGTAAGGAGAGCTATCAGCGCGATTCCAGAAAGCCTATTGTGGAAGATGGAACGCTGGAGGATGACCAGAACCGCCGCGACTTCACCATCAATGCGATGGCTATCTGCCTGAACAAAGACCGTTTTGGAGAACTCGTAGATCCTTTTGATGGTGTCTACGATATGGAAGATGGCATTATTGCCACTCCGCTCGACCCGGATATCACTTTTTCTGATGACCCGCTGCGTATGATGCGTTGCGTGCGTTTCGCTACCCAACTCAATTTCCAGATAGAGGAGGAGACCTATGATGCGCTCTCCCGCAATGCCGAGCGCCTGAAGATTATCAGTGCTGAGCGAATCTGCGACGAGATGAACAAGATTATGCTCTCCAAGCACCCAAGCAGCGGTTTCTATTACCTGAAAGATACAGGTCTGCTCGATCTCATTCTGCCAGAACTGGTTGCGATGGACAAGGTGGAAACCCGTAACGGCAGGGCACATAAGAATAATTACGACCATACGATGGAGGTGCTCGAGAATGTGTGCAAGCATTCAGATAACCTCTGGCTCCGCTGGGCTGCTCTCTTCCACGACATCGGTAAACCGAAGAGCAAGCGCTGGGACAATAATATCGGCTGGACATTCCACAGTCATAATATAATAGGTGCAAAGATGATTCCGGGTATCTTCCGCCGTATGAAACTTCCGATGGATGCGAAGATGAAGTATGTGCAGAAACTGGTAGAACTCCACATGCGTCCGATTGTGATTGCTGATGAGGAGGTTACCGACAGTGCCGTACGCCGCCTGCTGAATGATGCCGGCGATGACATCAACGACCTGATGACGCTCTGCGAGGCTGATATCACCAGCAAGAACCAGGTGCGCAAGCAGCGTTTTCTGGATAATTTCAAGATGGTGCGCGAGAAACTGGTTGATCTGCAGGAACGTGATTATAAGCGACTTCTCCAGCCATGCATCGATGGTAATGAGATTATGGAGATGTTCCATCTTACACCTTGCCGCGAGGTAGGCACCCTGAAGCAGTATCTCAAGGATGCTGTATTGGATAATAAGGTGGCTAATGAGCGTGAACCGTTGATGGAACTTCTGATGAAGAAGGCTCAGGAGATGGGATTGGTAAATGCAGAAAACTCAAAATAGAGAATAATTTTTGTTAAATAACGGCTCCTAGCGAGCCGTTATTCATTTATTATTAGTACTTTTGCAGCGCTTTTAAAACTTAAAGGCGCATAAAAGTTTTCGTTAGAGGACGGAAAGAACTTTTGAATAAGAGAAGATAAAAGATTAAATAATAAATTTATAATATAAAAATAGGTATGAAAATTAAAAGCGTTTTGTTTGTTGCAGCAGTTTGTGTTCTTGCTGCGTTGACATCATGTGGTGGAAGTAAGAAGGGCGGTCTGCCTGACTTCAGCGACGATGAGTTCGCTGTGGCTACTATCGGTACTTCCAGCGCCGCATTGCAGACTACCTATCCTGCTACCATCAAGGGTATCCAGGATGTAGAGGTACGTCCTAAGGTTTCTGGTTTTATCACTAAGGTTTTTGTACACGAGGGACAGACTGTATCAGCAGGTCAGGCTTTGTTCTCTATTGATAGCGAGACCTATCAGGCTGCTGTCCGTTCTGCAGCTGCCGCTGTAAACACAGCTAAGGCACAGGCTAATACAGCTAAGTTGACTTATCAGAACAATAAGAAATTGTATGATAGCAAGATTATCGGTGAATTTGAACTCTCTACAGCAGCTAACAGCTATGCAACAGCTAAGGCTCAGGTAGCTCAGGCAGAGGCAGCATTGGCTTCAGCCCGCGAGCAGTTGGCTTGGTGTACCGTTACTAGTCCTTCTGCTGGTGTAGTAGGTAGTCTTCCTTTCAAGGTAGGTGCTCTGGTAAGTGCTTCTGGTCAGGCTCTTACTACCGTTTCCAATATCAGCACTATGGAGGTGTTCTTCTCACTCTCTGAGTCTCAGATTTTGAATATGTCTAAGACCAATGGTAGCATTCAGGCAGCCATCGCTGCGTTCCCAGCTGTCAAGTTGCAGTTGGCAGACGGTTCTATCTATAATCACCCAGGTAAGGTAGTCAAGATGAGTGGTGTCATCGATGCTACTTCCGGTTCTATCTCTCTCATCGCTCACTTCGCTAACCCAGAGAAGTTGCTGAAGAGTGGTGGTGCAGGTTCTATCGTTGTTCCTAACGATCATAACAGCGCTATCGTTATCCCTCAGGAGGCTTGCTCTCAGGTTCAGGATAAGATCTTCGTTTACATCGTAACCAAGGATAACAAGGTGAAGTATTCTGAGATCAAGGTCAATCCACAGGATGATGGCAAGAACTATATCGTAACTGCAGGTCTTCATGTAGGCGATCGTATTGTTTTGAAGGGTATTACCAAGTTGACCGATGGCCAGCAGATCAAGCCTATCACTCTGGAGCGCTACAATCAGAAGATTGCTGAGGCTGCCAAGTTGGCTGAGTCTCAGGATAACGCTCATGCCTTCGCTACTGCTATGGGCGGAAAGAAGTAATATATAATAAGGTATAAAGAAAAATAGTAAATTATGTCATTTACAAACTTTATAAAACGCCCGGTACTTTCGACGGTGGTTTCCATCTTCTTCGTCTTGCTGGGTATTATCGGCTTGGTATCGCTGCCTATCGAGCAGTATCCGAATATCGCGCCGCCTACCATCACGGTAACTGCTACCTATACGGGTGCAGATGCCCAGACGGTGTTGAACTCTGTCGTTGCTCCGCTGGAGGAGAGTATCAACGGTGTGGAGAACATGACTTATATGACCTCTTCTGCGTCTAACTCTGGTTTTGCTCAGATCACCGTTTACTTCAAGCAGGGTTCTGACCCAGATATGGCTGCGGTCAACGTACAGAACCGTGTATCTCAGGCGCAGTCTCTGCTGCCTGCCGAGGTTACCAGGGTGGGTGTCACAGTAACCAAGCGACAGAGTTCTAACGTTATCATGTTCGCTCTGACTACAGACGATGGCCGTTACGACGACCAGTTTGTTACCAACTACGCCCTGATTAACGTCATTCCTCAGTTGAAGCGTATCAGTGGTGTGGGTGATGTGCAGAGTCCTTCTACCCGTAACTACTCTATGCGTATCTGGTTGAAGCCAGAGAAGATGAAGGAGTTCGGACTGGTTCCTTCTGATATTTCCCAGGCTCTGGCAGAGCAGAATATCGAGGCTGCCCCTGGTAGCTTTGGTGAGAGCTCTGATATGCAGTATGAATATACCTTGCGTTACAAGGGTCGTTTGAAGACTCCAATGGAGTATGAGAACATCCTCATCAAGAGCAATACTTCCGGTCAGACGCTCCGTCTGGGCGAAGTTGCCAAGATTGAGTTGGGTGGTTTGCAGTATAATGTAAACCTGCTCAATGATGGTCAGCCTGCCGTGATGGGTATGGTTCAGCAGATTGCCGGATCCAACGCTACCCAGATTGCCAGCGACGTAAAGAAGACGTTGGATGAACTGGAGAAGAGTTATCCTCCAGGGTTGAAGAATGTCATCCTGATGGATGTTACCGAGTTCTTGTTCGCATCTATCGAGGAGGTTATCTTCACCTTGATCATCACCCTGGTACTGGTGTTCATCGTAGTGTATATCTTCTTGCAGGACTTCCGTTCTACGCTGATTCCTATGATTGCCGTGCCTGTGGCTCTGGTCGGTACGTTCCTCTTCCTCTGGATCTTCGGATTCTCCATCAACCTGCTTACGCTGTCAGCCCTGCTGCTGGCTATTGCGATTGTGGTCGATGATGCCATTGTGGTGGTCGAGGCGGTTCACGCCAAGCTCGACCAGGGTTACAAGAGTGCCCTTACTGCAGCTATCGATGCGATGAACGAAATTTCCAGCGCCATCATCTCTATTACATTGGTGATGTCTGCCGTGTTCGTTCCTGTATCATTCATCGGTGGTACTTCCGGTTACTTCTACCGTGAGTTCGGTGTAACCATGGCGGTATCTATCGTTATTTCGGCTATCAACGCGTTGACTTTGTCTCCTGCGCTCTGTGCCGTATTGCTGAAGCCACACGAGGAGGGTCATGAGAAGAAGATGTCTTTCGTAGACCGTTTCCACGCAGGATTCAACTATCAGTTTGATAAGATTACCAATAAGTATAAGGGTGGTGTCAAGTGGGTTATCAATCATGGCATCATCGCTGGTAGTCTCGTGGCTGTCAGCATCGTAGGTCTGGTTGCCCTGATGGGTACAACCAAGACAGGTCTGGTGCCTGATGAGGATACCGGTACTATCTTCGCTTGTATCTCTACAGCTCCTGGTACCTCTCAGGAACATACTGCAGAGGTGGTAAAGCAGGTAGATAAGATGCTGGCTAGCAACCCAGCCATCGCAACCCGTAACGCCATCATGGGTTATAGCTTTATCGGTGGTGCCGGTTCTAACCAGGGTACCATCATCGTGAAGCTGAAGCCATTCGAGGAGCGTCCGGGTGGATTCTTCCACCGTATCAAGGAGGCTTGCACCGGTGGCGGTATTGAGGCATTGTTTGTCAATCCTATGGAGTATACCTCTGTATTGGGTATGATCTACAAGCAGACTGCTACGATCAAGGATGCACAGGTTCTTGCCTTTGCTCCACCTATGATTTCCGGTTTCTCTATGCAGAATGGTATCACCATGACCATGCAGGATAAGACCGGTGGCGACTTGAATAAGTTCTTTGATAATGTGAAGAAGTTCTTGGCTGAGTTGAATAAGCGTCCTGAGATTCAGACAGCCCAGACTCAGTATAACCCTAACTATCCTCAGTATATGGTGGATGTAGATGTTGCCAAGACCAAGCAGGCTGGTATCTCTCCATCAACAGTATTGTCTGTCATGCAGGGTTATCTCGGTGGTCTCTACGCATCTAACTTCAATGCCTACGGTAAGCTCTACCGTGTGATGATTCAGGCTGGTCCTGAGAGTCGTATGCGTCCAGACGATCTGAGCAAGATTTATGTACGTTGTGCAGATGGCACCATGTCTCCAGTAAGCGAGTTCGTGAACTTGAAGAAGGTTTATGGTCCGTCTAACATCACCCGATTCAACCTGTTTACCTCTATGGATGTATCTGTAACTCCTAACAGCGGTTACTCTACCGGTGACGGTATGAAGGCGATTGCTGAGGTTGCCAAGGAGACATTGCCTGAGGGTTACGGCTATGAGTACTCTGGTTTGACCCGTTCTGAGGCTGAATCCAGCAACTCAACAGGTTTGATCTTCGCACTCTGTATCGTATTCGTTTACCTCATCTTGAGTGCTCAGTACGAGAGTTACATCTTGCCTCTGTCAGTAGTATTGTCTATTCCATTCGGTTTGGCAGGTGCATTCATCTTCACCAACCTCTTCGGTCACTCTAACGATATCTACATGCAGATTTCGTTGATTATGTTGATCGGTCTGTTGGCTAAGAACGCCATCCTTATCGTACAGTTCGCCCTCGAGCGTCGTCGTACGGGTATGGCTATCAAGTACTCAGCTATCCTGGGTGCCGGTGCCCGTCTCCGTCCTATCCTGATGACCTCTCTGGCGATGGTTATCGGTCTGTTGCCTCTGATGTTCGCATCAGGTGTAGGTAAGAATGGTAACCAGACCTTGGGTGCTGCCGCCGTAGGTGGTATGTTGCTCGGTACAATCTGCCAGATCTTCGTGGTTCCTGCTCTCTTCGCAGTCTTCCAGTGGTTGCAGGAGAAGTTGACCCCAATGAAGTTCGAGGATGAGTTGAACGAGGAGGTAGCTGCCGAGTTGGAGCAGTATGCCAACGCAGCTCACCACAAGAAGGGTATCGAGAAGAAGTAATAACGCAATGTAACTTCAAAGGAAACAATGAAAAAGAATTTAAATATCATCATATTGGGTCTCGCAGCGCTCTCTCTGAGCAGCTGCAAGACTCTCTACGGAAAGTATGAGCGTCCGGATGTGAAGACCAGCGGTATCGTTCGCGATGTAGCTTCTGATACAGATACTTTGGCTGTAAAGGATACTACTACCTTCGCCAACATCCCTTGGCGCAGTGTCTTTACCGACCCTCAGCTCCAGTCAATCATTGAGAAGGGATTGAACAACAATGTCAACCTCCTCAATGCGGCTTTGAACGTGAAGATGGCAGAAGAGCAGCTGAAGTGTGCCAAGTTGGCATTCGTGCCTGCCTTGTCTTTCACTCCTCAGGGAACCATCGCTTCCTGGGATGGTAACGCTGCCACCAAGACTTACACGATGCCTGTTACAGCCAGCTGGATGGTAGACCTCTTCGGCAACCTGCTCTCTCAGAAGCGTGGTGCCCAGATGGCGCTGCTCCAGTTGCAGGATTATCAGGTATCTGTCAAGACCAACCTCATCGCCAACATCGCCAACATGTATTATACTCTGTTGATGCTCGACAAGCAGGTGGAGTTGGTTAACAATATGGAAGGATTGACCAAGGATACTTGGGAGACTATGCAGAAGATGCACGATCTCAGATTGGGTTACCGTACACCAGCCATCCAGTCAGCTGAGTCTAACTACTATTCTGTGTTGACCCAGAAGACCGATCTGTTGCGCCAGATTCGTGAGACAGAGAACTCTCTGAGTCTGCTCATCGGCGACCAGGCACATAGCATCGCCCGTGGCAAGTTGGATAACCAGAGTCTTCCATCTAATTTCTCAACCGGTGTAGGCATCCAGTTGCTCAACAACCGTGCTGATGTCCACGCAGCTGAGATGAATCTTGCCCAGTGCTTCTATGGTATAGAGACCGCCCGCAGCAAGTTCTATCCATCTATCACCATTTCCGGTACAGGTGCATTTACCAATTCAGGCGGTGCAGGTATCGTGAACCCAGGTAAGTGGTTGCTCTCAGCAGTAGGTTCTCTTACCCAGCCAATTTTCCAGAACGGCCGTATCATTGCCGGTTTGAAGGTGGCTAAGATGCAGTATGAGCAGGCTTACAACACCTGGCAGAATACCGTGCTGAAGGCTGGTAGCGAGGTGAGCAATGCGCTTGTTCTCTACAATTACTCTGATGAGAAGAGCAAGATAGAGCAGAAGCGAATAGAAGTACTCGAGAAGAATGTAGAATCTACCAAGGAATTGATGGGTATTGCAGGCAGCTCTTACCTTGAAATCATCCAGGCACAGTCTTCACTCCTCAACGTACAGCTTTCTAAGGTAGCTGATGACTTCAACAAGATGCAGGCAGTAGTAAATCTCTACTATGCATTGGGTGGAGGAGCTAAGTAGTTTATAGTTAATAATTAATAGTTTATAGTTATGGCTAGTATAATAAGTCCAAAGGCAGAGGTTTCTCCAAAGGCTAAGATTGGAGACAACTGCAAGATATATCCATTCGTCTATATCGAGGACGATGTGGTCATCGGCGACAACTGTACCATCTATCCATTCGTGAGCATCATGAACGGTACTCGCATGGGTAATAATAATAAGGTGTTCCAGGCAGCCGTTATCGCTGCCCTCCCACAGGACTTCCACTTTACAGGTGAGGAGAGTGAGGTAGTAATCGGCGATAACAATACCATCCGTGAGAACGTGGTTATCAACCGTGGTACCCATAAGGGCGGCAAGACCGTTCTGGGCAACAACAACTTCCTGATGGAAGGTGCCCATATCTCTCACGATACCGTAATCGGCAACGGTTGTGTATTCGGTTATGGTACCAAGATTGCGGGCGACTGCGTGATTGGTAACGGTGTCATCTACTCAACATCTGTAGTAGAGAACGCCAAGACTAGAGTAGGCGACTTGGCGATGATTCAGGCAGGTACTACCTTCTCTAAGGATATTCCTCCTTATATCATTGCCGGTGGAAAGCCTGTGAAGTATGCAGGTCCTAACACCATCATCATGGAAGCAGCCGAGCTTACCGAGAAGGTTCGCAAGCATATTGCTAATGCCTACCGATTGGTATTCCATGGTCAGACATCCCTCTTCGATGCCATTAACCAGATCAAGGATCAGGTGCCAGATGGACCGGAGATTCAGAACATCATCCAGTTCCTGGAGAGTTCAGAGAAGGGTGTCATCACTAAGATGTAATGAATGTACATAAAGGGATTTACCATCCCGAATAGTAAATTTTCATTTAGTAAATTCAAGTCATACCTATTTGAATTTTACTTATTATGTGAAGGGCTGGCCGTGAGGTTGGCCCTTTTCCTTTTTCAATTGAACTTAACTTTCGCCTGTGGTTCGATTAATTAATTGAATAAATGTAAATAAATGCAATTTTATTTTGTAATCTCTTCGTTTATGCGTATCTTTGCAGACAATTTGGGTCATTGTGCCCTTTTAGATTTAAGTTAGTAAAGGTTTTTAAAATGAGAAAGAAACAATATAAGCCTAGCAATCATCGTGGATTGCAGGTCATTACTTTGTGTATCAGTACCGCTATGGTGCTCATTTTGTTGGGATTGGTTATCTTCTCTGTCCTCATGGGACGCAATCTCTCTTCCTATGTGAAGGAGAATCTCGTGGTGCAGGTGATGCTCGAACAGGATATGACTAATCCGGAGGGATTGCAGATGTGCAAGCGTCTGAATGCAAGACCTTACGTCAATACGCTGACTTATATCACCAAGGAAGAGGCACTGAAAGAGGCTACCCGTGATTTGGGCACCAACCCGAGCGAGTTTGCCGGTGTCAACCCTTTCCAGCCTTCCATAGAGATTACGACGAAGGCAGATTACGCGAACAATGATTCATTGAAGTGGATTACTAAGGAACTGAAGGCATTCCCACGTGTTACCGAGGTTACTTATCAGCACGACCTGATAGAACAGGTGAACAATTCGTTGGCAAAGATCAGTATTGGATTGCTGATTGTAGCCGCCCTGCTCACCTTCATCTCGTTCTCGCTGATTAACAATACGGTGCGTCTGGGCATCTATGCCCGCCGTTTCTCCATCCATACGATGAAGCTGGTAGGTGCATCCTGGGGCTTTATCCGCCGTCCGTTCCTGCGCAGGGCAATGCTTGTGGGCGTTGTTTCAGCCCTGCTGGCAGATGGTTTTCTGGGCGGTTGTCTCTATGCATGGTCGCTCCACGAACCGGAACTGATGAATGTCCTGGGTTGGCAGGAACTCGCCATCACCGGCGGTTCGGTCTTCCTCTTCGGTATTATCATCACCGCCTTCTGCGCCTGCATCTCAGTCAATAAGTTCCTGAAGATGAAGGCGGGAGACCTTTATAAGATTTAGTTAATAGTTAAAAGTTAATAGTTTATAGCAATCTTGCTATCAACATTCAACATTCAACACTCAACATTCAACATTAAAAAAATGGATAAGAAGAATTTAGCATTCGACAAGATGAACTTTATCTTGTTAGGCATCGGAATGGCGATTATCATCATCGGTTTTCTGCTGATGAGTGGCGCCGGTTCTAACGAGCATACCTTCGATACTGATATTTTCAGTACCCGTCGCATCGTTGTAGCACCAACCGTAACATTGATAGGTTTCCTTTCAATCATCTATGCGGTGATACATAAACCGAAAGACAATTAATAGTTTATAGTTAATAGTTTATAGGGCGTAACCCTAAATAAAAATCAGCACATAACATTTATTTCATTCGATGAATTGGTTTGAAGCATTAGTGTTGGGACTCGTTCAGGGTCTCACAGAGTATTTGCCTGTAAGCAGTAGCGGTCATTTGGCTATCGGTGCTTATCTTTTTGGCATTAACGGAGAGGATAACCTTACTTTTACCATCATGGTTCATGTAGCAACCGTGTTGAGTACACTGGTCATTCTGTGGAAAGAAATTGATTGGATTTTGAAGGGACTCTTCAAGTTCCAGATGAATGAGGAAACAAAGTATGCCCTCAATATCGTCATCTCTATGATTCCTGTGGGTATCGTAGGCGTATTCTTCAAGGATAAGGTAGAAGAGGTTTTCGGTTCAGGCTTGCTTATCGTGGGCTGTATGCTCCTCGTAACAGCTGTGCTCCTTACTTTCTCTTACTTCGCCAAGCCTCGTCAGAAGGAGAATATCAGTCCGTTGCATGCCTTTATCATCGGTCTCGGACAGGCACTTGCCGTATTGCCAGGCCTTTCCCGTTCTGGTACTACCATCGCCACCGGCCTTTTGCTTGGTGACAAGAAGGAGAAGATGGCTCAATTCTCGTTCCTTATGGTGATTCCTCCAATCCTGGGCGAGGCATTGCTCGACCTTCTGAAGGGTCTGAAGGGCGAAGAGACACTTGGAGGCATCGACGCATTCCCTATGATTATAGGCTTTGTGGCTGCATTCATTTCAGGTTGTCTGGCTTGTAAATGGATGATTAACATTGTGAAGAAGGGTAAACTGGTATACTTTGGTATCTATTGTGCCATTGCAGGTGCTGTAACCATCATCTGTTCATTAGTTTAAAAATATGGATTTCAGAAAAGGAGAAATTATTGCCATCGACAAGCCTTATCGCATGTCGAGTTTCGGAGCCCTGGCACATGTTCGCTATCTGCTCAGCAAGAAGCTCGGTTTTAAGGTGAAGATAGGACATGCCGGTACGCTCGATCCCCTTGCCACTGGCGTGCTGGTGCTCTGCACCGGTAAATGTACCAAGCAGATAGAACAGCTGCAGACCCATACCAAGGAGTATACAGCTACCCTGCAGCTCGGTGCTACTACCGCCAGCTATGATATGGAACACAGCGTGAATCACACCTATCCTACGGAGCATATCACCCGCCAGCTGGTAGAGGAGACTCTCAAGCAGTTTGTGGGCGAGATTCAGCAGGTTCCGCCTACCTATAGCGCCGTAAAGGTGAATGGCGACCGCGCTTATGCCTTGCGCCGTGCAGGCGAAGAGGTACAGCTCAAGCCGAAGACCGTGCGTGTAGACGAGATAGAACTCACCGATTACGACGATGAGCAGAAGACCGCCAGCATCCGTGTGGTTTGTGGCAAAGGAACCTATATCCGTTCCCTCGCCCGTGATATCGGCAGAGCTCTGGATAGCGGTGCCTATCTTACCGCCCTCCGCCGTACCAAGGCAGGAAGTTTCGCAGTAGAAAACTGCATCAGTTTTGAACATTTCCAGGAATGGCTTGATGAGCAGCCTCTCGAAGACAGCCTTCAGTCATCCAAGTAATAAATAATATAACATGAAGCTATCACAATTTAACTTTAAGTTGCCAAAAGATCAGGTGGCACTTTATCCACATAAGGCAAAGCACGTGGTAAAAACGGCTAGTGGTGAACGTACATTCGAGATTACTCGCCGCGACGAGTCCCGACTCATGGTTCTCCACAAGAAGAGTGAAACCATCGAGATGTACAAGAAAGATGAAAACGGCAAGGATATGGTTGATGCCGATGGCAATCCAGTATTCCTGCAGTTCAAGGATATCGTGAATTACTTCGAAGAGGGCGATACCTTCATCTTCAACAATACCAAGGTTTTCCCAGCCCGTCTTTACGGTACCAAGGAGAAGACCGATGCCAAGATAGAGGTGTTCCTGCTCCGCGAGCTCAATCCTGAGATGCGTCTTTGGGACGTATTGGTAGAGCCTGCCCGCAAGATCCGTATCGGCAACAAGCTTTTCTTCGATGATGTCAACGAGATGGTTGCCGAGGTTATCGACAATACCACCAGCCGTGGCCGTACCCTCCGTTTCCTCTATGATGAGGATGGCAATCATGATGTCTTCAAGCGTTCGCTCTTCGCTCTGGGCGAGGCTCCGCTTCCTCGCTACGTCATCGATGCACGTGAGGATCATCACGCTACAGAGGATGATATGGATGATTTCCAGTGTGTTTTCGCTGAGGTAGAGGGTGCTGTTACTGCTCCTGCTACCGGTCTTCACTTCTCACGCGAGTTGATGAAGCGTATGGAAATCAACGGTATCAACGAGGCTTATATCACCCTGCATTGCGGTTTGGGCAACTTCCACGATATTGAGGTGGAGGACCTTACCAAGCACAAGATGGATTCTGAGCAGATGATGATCAGCCAGGAGGCATGCGATCTGGTTAACAAGACCAAGCTTGCCGGCCATCGCGTCTGCGCTATCGGTACCAGTGTGATGAAGGCAACTGAAACGGCTGTAGGCACCGACGGTATGATGAAGGCTTTCGATGGATGGACCAACAAGTTCATCTTCCCTCCATACGATTTCGGTCTTGCTGACTGTGCCGTAGCCAATTTCTATCATCCGGAGTCAACCCTGATGATGAGTACTGCAGCCTTTGGCGGTTACGACCTGGTTTACGAGGCATACAAGATGGCTGTGAAGAATGGCTATATGTTTGGCTGCTATGGTGATTCTTTGTTGATGCTTCCAGATTAACCAGTGGTATAAACAGTTTTTATACACATAGAAGTTGTTGATATTCTGGGTTTTAGCTTAGTTATCCACAATTTTATGAAAGTGTGAATAAGTATGTATCAGGTATATTTAAGTCTCGGTACGAATTTGGGCAACCGAAAGCGCAACATTCGCGAGGTAATAGAAAAGATAGGAGAGCAGATTGGTGTGGTAGAGCGCCAGTCTGCTCTTTACGAAACCAAGCCTTGGGGTTATTCATCGCCCAACGACTATATCAATGCCTGTGTGTTGGTTCTCACCACGATGGCTCCGCGCCAGGTGCTGGAGGCTACGCAGCGCATAGAGCGCGAAATGGGGCGCACTATGAAGTCGGTGGATGGCGAATACCAGGACCGCATCATCGACATTGATATCCTGATGATAGATGACTTGGTGATAGATGAGCCCGATTTCAAGGTTCCCCATCCGTTGATGGAGGAGCGTGAATTCGTGATGAAACCGCTAGAGGAGATACTTAAGTAATTTAATTTTAGTAAGTATACAAAAACGGGCTAGGAGCTTTTTCGCTCCCAGCCCGTTTCCTGTTTCTTATCTTTCTTTATTCCTGCTGATTTCTTTCATCCAGGCAGATGGCGTAACACCTTCTGATTTGGCAAAGACGCTCGAAAAGTAGGGCAGCGAGGAGAAACCTACGTTGTAGGCGATATCCTTCAGTTTGGCATCAGGATGCTCGCTCATCATTTTCTTGGCTTCTTCCAGGCGCAGACTCGCTATCCAACTGCTGAAGTTCATGCCGAATTCTTCCTTGATGAAGGAGGAGAGGTAGGTCTTGTTGGTATACAGCCTGGTGGCAAGATCATCTATCGTGAACTGGTCCTTCAGATACGATTTCTCCTGAATCCATTCCGTTACTCTAGGGCGCAGCGTTTCGATGTAGGCTTTCTTCGGGCTGGCTTCTCCGCTCTTTTCTTCTTCCGTCTTATCGCAATTAGCCTTCATCAGCGTCTCGTATTCAGAGGCATAGTTGATGATGTTTACCAGAATATAGAGGTTCATGCCCACCACATAGAATTGCACCAGCCAGTTGAACAGGGCACCCGTACGGATGGATATCACGCCCAGTATCAGCATGCCGTAGAAGAGCCAGTGGCTCACCTTGAGCCATCTGATGAAATGGCTCTTCTCGTTCGAGAAGTAGTTTTCGAAGAGGGCGTTGCTTCTCAGATAGCACTTGTTGAAGTAGTAGATATGCCCTATGAGCATCTCCAGCAGTCCTATCAGGGCGATAAGCAGCAGGGGTATCTGGTATGCCTTCAGCGCATCTGTCATGGCGATAAGGGCGAAGAAAGCCGTCATAGTGAACTTTACGGCTATCGTCCTGCAACGCTTCCGGGAGATATAATGAGGGTCGAGCAGACTGCTGAGCGAGAAGCTGAAGCAGATGCCCATCAGATAGAAGAGGATGATGTCGAAACAGGGAACCCAGTTGTTATATTCCGTCCAGCTTCCTGTAAATGAAGCTATCCAGATCCATATATTCAGGCTGATGAGCATCATTCCGCCTGCCATCAGTCTTTTAGATCTGCGAAAAGTTTTGTAAACGGCCGTATCAGGTGTCTGGTAGAGCAACAGGATGGTTGCCAGCGTCAGATAGATGATGCTGGTTATGGTTACAAGTTCTACAAAGTGCTGTTCTAAGAAATGAATCATATTCTTTTTTTTATTTATGAGTAAGCAAGAAAAATCCCATCGCTCTTGCGAACGATGGGATTCTGTTCTGTTAAGCAATGTGTCTGCCTAAGCTGATTACTTACGAAGACCGAGGGCCTTGATGATAGCACGATAGCGATTGATGTCGCGATCATACAAGTAATCGAGCAATGCACGACGCTTTCCTACAAGCTGTGTCAACGCACGTGTTGTAGTATAATCTTTACGGTTCTTCTTAACATGTTCCGTCAAATGAGCAATACGGTATGAGAACAATGCTATCTGGCTCTCAGCAGAACCAGTATCAGAGTTAGACTTTCCGTACTTGCTAAAGATCTCTTCTTTTTTTGCTTTGTCTAAATACATAGCTGTAAAAACTTAATTTAATAAAATATGAATATGTTTAATTTTGTGCATCTGATGACCTTCCTCACGGCGGTTTCATTAAAAATGCGGTGCAAAGATACAACTTTTTGCCGAATTATGCAAACATTTCGGGATTTTTTTGTAATTTTGCACCCAAATTTAAGTATTTAAGGTAAAAATTAAAATGCAAGACATTAGAAACATTGCAGTTATTGCACACGTTGACCATGGTAAGACTACATTGGTCGACAAGATGATGCTCGCCGGTAAGCTGTTCCGCGACGGCCAGGATAACAGCGGCGAAGTGCTCGATTCCAACGACTTGGAGCGCGAGCGTGGTATAACCATTCTCTCAAAGAATGTATCTATCAACTGGAAAGGTACTAAGATTAATATCCTCGATACTCCTGGACACTCTGACTTCGGTGGTGAGGTTGAGCGCGTGCTCAACATGGCAGATGGATGCCTCCTCCTCGTCGATGCTTTCGAGGGTCCGATGCCTCAGACTCGTTTCGTGCTCCAGAAGGCATTGCAGCTCGGACTGAAGCCTATCGTTGTTGTTAATAAGGTAGATAAGCCTAACTGTCGCCCTGAAGAGGTGTACGAGATGGTATTCGACCTGATGTGCGACCTCGATGCTACAGAAGACCAGCTCGACTTCCCAGTAGTTTACGGTTCTGCCAAGAACGGCTGGATGGGCGAGGACTATAATCATCCAACAGACAATATCGATTATCTGCTCGATAAGATTATTGAGGTTATCCCTGCTCCTAAGCAGCTCGAGGGTACTCCACAGCTCCTTATCACATCACTCGATTACAGCTCTTATACAGGTCGTATCGCCGTAGGTCGTGTACATCGCGGTACATTGAAGGACGGCATGAACGTTACTATCTGTCACCGCGACGGAACCCAGGAGAAGACCAAGATCAAGGAGCTCCACACCTTCGAGGGTATGGGCCACAAGAAGACCGATCATGTAGATTCAGGCGATATCTGTGCCGTTGTCGGCTTGGAGAAGTTTGAGATTGGTGATACCATCTGCGACTTCGAGAACCCTGAGCCACTGCCTCCAATCGCTGTCGATGAGCCTACCATGAGCATGCTCTTCACCATCAACGATTCACCATTCTTCGGTAAGGAAGGCAAGTTCTGTACATCACGCCACATCCAGGAGCGCTTGAACAAGGAGCTCGAGAAGAACCTCGCTCTCCGTGTACAGCCTTACGAGGATTCTACCGATAAGTGGATTGTATCAGGCCGTGGTGTGCTCCATCTCTCTGTACTCATCGAGACCATGCGCCGCGAGGGCTATGAGCTCCAGGTAGGTCAGCCTCAGGTTATCTATAAGGAGATTGACGGTGTGAAGTGCGAGCCTGTAGAGGAGTTGACCATCAACGTACCAGAGGAGTTTGCTTCTAAGATGATTGATATGGTAACCCGTCGCAAGGGTGATATGACCTCTATGCTGAACATGGGCGAGCGTGTAGACATCGAGTTTGATATCCCTTCACGTGGTATCATCGGTCTGCGTACCAACGTGCTTACCGCTTCTCAGGGCGAGGCTATCATGGCTCACCGCTTCAAGGAGTATCAGCCATACAAGGGTGAAATCAGCCGCCGTTCTAATGGTAGCATGATTGCGCTCGAAACCGGTACAGCCTTTGCTTACGCCATCGATAAGCTGCAGGATCGTGGTAAGTTCTTCATTGACCCGGGTGAGGAGGTTTACGGAGGCGAGGTTGTAGGTGAGCATGTTCACGACAACGACCTGGTAGTCAACGTAACCAAGGCTAAGCAGCTTACCAACGTACGTGCTTCGGGTTCTGACGATAAGGCCCGCGTGATTCCTAAGACCGTGATGAGTCTTGAGGAGTGCCTGGAGTATATCCGTGAGGACGAGTACGTAGAGGTAACTCCAAAGAACATGCGTATGCGCAAGATTGAGCTTGATCACCTGAAGCGCAAGCGCAACAACAAAGACTAAACAGAAATGTTTTTGTGGAGATTTTTTAGAAAGTTTTCATTGCCCTGCTCCCTGGTTATGGGAGCATTGGGCTACCTGATATTCGCCAATGTGCCCTTCCTGGTGCCCATTGGCGATTATTGTGGTCCGAGGTTGGTAAGTCTGATGCCGGTAGTGCTGTTCTCCCTGCTCTATGTTACTTTCTGTAAGATAGAAATCAAGGAGATGAAGCCTAAGGCGTGGCATTTCATCCTCCAGCTCATCCGTACCTCGCTGGCATTGATGATGGTGGTGCTCATCTTTGAGTTCGGTTCTGATTACAGTACCAAACTGATTCTCGAGGGTGCCTTCATCTGCTTCATCTGTCCTACGGCAGCCGCCGTGGCTGTGGTTACGGAGAAGTTGGGCGGCAGTATCGGTTCGCTGACCACCTATACGGTCATCGCCAACATTTTTACGATGATCATCATTCCGAGTCTTTTCCCGATGGTAGAGAAGGGGGCAGACGTATCGTTCCTCATGATGAGTGCGATGGTGTTCCGCAATGTCACTACCGTGCTGGTGGTGCCTCTGCTGCTTGCCTTGCTGAGCCGCAGGTTCCTGCCAAAATGGGTGGATAAAGTGAAGAATGTAAAGGATTTGGGCTTTTATATGTGGTGTTTCAACCTCACGATACTGATGGGCGAAACGGTTCGCAACATGCTCCATGCCGAGGTATCGGGCGTAACGATGCTTCTGCTGCTCTTTGTACCGCTGCTGGTATGTCTCCTCCAGTTTGCCATCGGCAAGGCGGTAGGCAGACATTTCGATGCAAGTATCAGTGCCGGTCAGGCGTTGGGACAGAAGAATACGGTAGTGGGCATCTGGCTCACCCTCACCTTTCTGAATCCTCTTGCTGCCGTAGCACCGGGTGCCTATGTAGTATGGCAGAATCTGGTCAATGGCTGGCAACTTTGGTATAAAGAAAAATATGGCAAGCTTAAGTGGTAAGCTTGCCATATTTTTTTTGTTTCTAATCCTGGGTAGGGTAGATGAGGTTTTCTTCCCTGATGCAGCAGAGCACCTCATCCAGATATTTCCTGGCTTCATATTTCGCCATAGGCAGGTCGTGGAGCAGGTAGTTGCCGCAGTCCTTTGCCGCCTGTCCCGGAATCTCACCCTCGAAATCGGCGATAAACTTAAAGGTGCGCTTCATCAGTTCCACGATGTCCTTGCTCTCCAGGTCGCCTTTGATAAGGAGATAGTTGCCCGTGAGGCATCCCATCGGTCCCCAGTAGATGATGCGGTCCTTCCACTCCTCGTCGTTGCGCAGGTAAGTGGCAGCCAGGTGCTCAATGGTATGGATGGCACCGTTATGCAGACAAGGCTCCTGGTTAGGCACCTTCATGCGGATATCGAATGTTGTGATGACTTCTCCGCCTACTTCGTCCTTACGGCTCACGTAGATGCCGCGGAGCAGCTTATTGTGATTGATTGTAAAACTTGGAATCTTATTCATCTTTTTTATAATGTTGAATGTTGAGTGTTGAATGTTGAGTGTTGAGTGTTGAATGTTGAGTGTTAAATATTGAGTGAAGAATCATTCAACATTCAACACTCAACATTCAACACTTCTAAAGACTTTCGAGGAAAGCCTTGGTAACATTGAAAGAGCCTTCAGCCATTTTAGCCCAGAAGTCGAAATACTGCTGTGCCTTGGTATCCTTCAGCGGTACATCGCTGATGATGCGGAAGGAGATGAAAGGCGTCTTGTAGATGTGGCAGGTCTGGGCGATAGAGCAGCTCTCCATATCCACCGCCATCGCCTGAGGGAAGTGTTCCAGGATAGAGCGCATCTTCTCCTTGCTGTCTACAAACCATTCGCCGCTCACAATCTGTCCGGCGTGGATCTTCGGGTGCCTATTGCCCGGCAGGTTGTTGATGGCGAGTGCCTTCTCCACATATTCCTTAGGTGACTTGAAGGAAGCCGGCATGCCCAGAATCTGTCCGAACTCGCATTCCTCGCCGCAGTAGGCATCGTGGTAAACGCAGTTGGTAGCCACTACCACCTCAGTCACGTTGAGGTTGATATCAGCGCCTCCAGCCACGCCTGAAGAGATGACGAGGTCAGGGTGATAGTTGTCAATCATTTCCACGGCACCTATGGTACTGTTCACCTTACCGATGCCGCATTGTTGCATCACCACCTCGTTATTGCCTATCTTTCCGATAACGAAATCCTTATAATTTTTTCTCTCAACCTGCGATTCGGTCAATAATGTTTTGAGTTGCGCGAACTCCTTGTCCATCGCAACGATAATTCCTATTTTCATATTGTATACTAACTTTTGGGTGCAAAGTTACTAAAAATATTGCAGAGAGTAGCTAAGTTTAAGGAGTTTTTAAGGAAAAAGGCTTTTAAAGGTAAAAAAGTAAAAAGGTAAAAAAGTAAAAAGAGCCTTAACCCCTTCGCGCCCCCGTCCCCAGCGATTCCATCGCTGGTCCTCCATAAAGTTTTAAAAGCCCCTGATGTTTCTTTCATCAGGGGCTTTTTGTTGCGTATTTTGATGGGTTAATATGACATATTCATATCTTCTGTGATGCAGATATAGAAATCTGCCAGTCCCAGATAATCTTCATCTATTTTGTCAATCTCTTCCTGACGCACTGCTCTGATGGTGCTGACGGTAGTCTTAGGACGGTATTCCTTGAGATAAGGGATGATGCCGTTGTTAGCGTCAGAATGATAGGTGCCGTTGAAGTGAATCATCTGCTCGCCCTTCTTCAGGTTCTGGGCGATAAACCAGCCCATTGTGGCATCCTTGATAGCCTGAGCCTGTGCCATCAGTTCTGGCTTTGAACCCTTAGCCTTGCCCATCAGTCCCATCAGAGCAAAGCCTGATTGGGCATTCTCATTCTCCACATATTTGATAGGCAACTTCGGGAGATAGCACTTGGTTTCGGCTGAGAGTGAATCGAGATAGGCGAGACCTTTCTCTTTTACCACACTGGCGTAGCGGCGAGGCACGTTGGTTGCTATCAGCGGGAGATGATGACGCTTGGCATAATAAACCAATGGCTCATAGTCGGTACTGTAGTTAGGCCAGAGACGGCATTCTTCTTCGAAGCGGTCGGATGAGATTACGCTGCCGGTATATTCGTCGATGATGAGCTGGTTGTCAGCTTCGAGCATCTCCATACCTACCTTCAGCTTACTGTTGTTCTCTGCCAGCGACTCCAATACCTTCAGCTCCATCCAGTGGCTGATGACGCAATTGTGGATTTCGCCGAAGAACACCACATCGCTGCCGGCTACGCTCTTGATCATCTTCTCGTAACTAACTTCCTTGCCTTTTGCATCGAAAATACGGTATATCTCAGGTGTCTTCTGTGCATAGGCAGTCATGCTCACCATGAGCATGACCATCCATAATATCTTCTTCATATCTTTTCTTCTTTGGGTTGTTAAAAGTTTAAAATGGGTTGCCCTTATAGAGCAGAGCTACGCGCTCTGGACGCACATACTCTTCGAATCCCTTGCGGATATCCTCGGTAGTGATGCTCTTCAGGCAGTTGCTGTAGTTGTCGAAATCTTCCAGACTCTCGCCGTTCTGCAAGAGCGTGGTGAGGATGTTCTTCCATTCTGCCGGTGCGTCATCAGAGAGCGACTTGCGCTTGGTAACGAGGAACGACATCTTCAGTTTGTTGAGTTCTCCCTCGCTGATTCTGCTGGTCTGCAGCTCTTTGATGATTCCGTCCAGTGCCTGGATAGCCTTGTCGCGGTTTTCGTTCTTCAGCGCAATCTCCAGCCAGAAGTTGTATTTAGCCTGAGGCACTCCGGCATAGTAGAGGTCGGCGTAAGGAGAATAGACGATGTTCATCTTCTCGCGCAGGATGCTCAGCAGGCGGTTCTGCATAACATCACGCATCAGTTTCAGCATGAGCGACTGGCGGAGTCCTGGCTTGTAGTTGCCCGAATAGATGTAGTTCAGTACGGTCTGCGTCTCCACATCGTTTTCGAAAGCCTCTTTGTAAGGGCTCTTCGGCATGTTGCTTGGCTTGTCCTCGAAACGGGTCATGCGGTCTGATGCCTTGAGGCGCGCAAAGGTGTTGACGATGGTGCCTAGAACCTGCTCTTCATCGATGTTGCCGGTAACAATCAGCGTGGTTTGCTGAGGGTTGGCAAAGAGCGATGTATAATAGTTGGTCATGGAATCCAGATTGAGTCTGTTGAGGTCTTCCTTCTGGATTTTGACACCACTGTTTGCCGGCATGTTGCACACCAGCGAATCCACTCTTCTGGAGAGCATGCGGTTGATGTCGCGCTTGAGCAGACGTTCGAGCAGGGTTTCCTTGCCGAATCTCTCGATTTCCGCATCGCGTACTTCCTTGAAATCTTCGTACGACTTGCCTGGAGCCGTAATCTTCTCGTAAACCAGGTTCATCAGTTCCTGTGCCTTGTCGGTTGGGGCTGAGGCGAGCACCTGGTGCCAGTAGTCGGCGATGCCTACGCTCATAGAGAGTCCTTCTGCCTGCATCACTTCGGTCAGCTGGTCGGTACTGATATGTGCCAGACCGCCCATGTCTACATAGCTTACTGCATCTTTGAGCAGCGGATATTCCTGCTTGCTGAGGTCGCCCACGCCACCACGTCCGTGCATGGCGATGTAGATGGTGCTGTCCTTGTCGGTAGTAGGTCGCATCACCAGTCTCAGTCCGTTGGCGAGCTGATATTCCGATACCCCGATATCTTCGTATCTGCGCTTGCTTACGATAGATGCGCTGGCATTCGGGTGGGTGGCTGACAGACAGGCAGGCATATCAACATGCTGCTTTTCTTCAACCTCCTTGCGCTGGTATGTATAAGCCGGCATGCGGGTCTTCAGTCCCTGCAGCCAGAGTTGTTGCAACTCGCTTTCGGAGAAGGATTCAGTCTTTCCGGCATTGTTCTGGTAGGCTACGAGGAGCGATTTCCTTCCCTCGTTCAGAATGGTCTTGAAGAGTTTCTGGAGCTGGCTGCTACTGGTGTTGCTTACCAGGAGTTTTACCTTTTCCATATCCTCGTCCCATGCCACATAGCGGTCGCCAGAGATGATGTAATCCACGAAGTCATCACACCATTTGCCCGACTGGAATCCAATGGTATCCGCTTTCATTCTGTTCACCTTTTCGGTTACATAGTCAGCGAGTTCCTCTTTTCCGAATCCCTTTTTCGTGATATCAGCGAAGGCACCGAGCACCTGTGTCATCTTCTCCTTGAGTTCCTGCTTACCCTTGCCTTCTACAGAGAAAGAGAAGTGGTTCTGGGTAGCGAGATACCAGGCATCGCTGATGTCGCATCTGATACCCCGTGCTGCCAGTCGCTTGCTGATAGCCGAGATAAGCAGTCGGTACTGCTCTTTCAGGGCGGTAGAAGCGATGGTGTTGCTTACCACACCCTCGTGAGGGATGATGAACTCCAGTTTGGAACTGGTGCCTACGGTATCTTTCAGTTCGTGCAGGGTGATACCTTTCTTATAGGTAAGCGGATATTTGCCCAGCGGAGTAGGCTGGCCCTTGGCTATCGGACTGAAGGTAGCCTGGATGCGCTTCTGCATGTCCTGGGCATCTACATTACCTACCACCACCAGACAGGCATTCTGAGGCAGATACCACTGGTGATAATAGTTGAGCAACTGGTTGCGTGAGATGGTTTCGATATCCTGCTCTGTGCCCAGTGGCATGCGCAGGATGTATCTTCCGTCGCCAATCTTCAGGTTGTAGAAGTCATCGCCCGTGCTGTAGCCGCGCAGTTCTTCCTTGATGACGCCACGTTCCTGCTCAACGAGCTGAGGTTCGAAAGAAACCCCGTCGAGGATGTCGCGGACGGCAAGAAGAGTGCTGTCCATTACCTGTGTTCCGAAGTCGGCAACCGGCAGTGAGAGCCAGTAGATGGTACGGTCGAAGCCGGTGAAGGCGTTGATGTCGCGTCCGTATTTCATACCGAGCCGTTCGAAATAATCTACCCATGCATCCTGTGGAAAGTGCTTGGTTCCCGAGAAAGACATGTGCTCCAGAAAGTGAGCGCCACCTTTCTGCTGGTCGTTCTCCTGCAGAGAACCTACCTTCATCACCAGTCGCATCTCTATGCCATGGCGAGGTAGTGCATTAGGCATAATGATATAGTGGAGTCCGTTATCAAGGTAGCCTTCCACGGTTCCCCGTGGAAGGCTTATTTTGGAATCTTTGTTCGCTCCTGCCGGCAGACAGAAAGCTGCCAGCAGTGCAAATAGGAATAATTGTTTTGTTATTTTATACATAATGTTGGCATTAGATGATGAAATGCTTGTTAATTACCAAATGTATAGGTTGCTTCAACTTGCTGGCATCCGTTTGTGTTCTCAAGATACCAAGGGAAGGCGAAGGTCATCTGGCCGCTGGTGAAGTCAATCTTGCCTGTTGGAGCAACGTAGATGTTTTTATATCCTGTCTCTTCTGCGTCTTTTATGACATCGGTATTGTCGAAGAAAGAATAAGGATTCAGCGAACCGCCACCATCAATGATGTCCTGTACGGAAACTTCTGTCTTGGTATCTCCATCGTCTACGACAAATGATTTGTTAGCATCAGCCATAGCCTTGAGTCGGTCCCATGCAGAGAAGGTATAGTCGAAAGGAACGGTTGTAATCTCTTCCTCATACATAGTTACCTTGCTGCCTGTAAACTTGAGGCTCATATCTGCCGGGTTTACCTCGATGCCATCCAGAGTCATGGTGAAGGTTTCCTTATTGTAATCGTAGTTGATATTCTCCATTACAGCCTTACCGTATGGCATCTGTGTCCAGAATTCAGTATCTTCTACGGTTCTCTTTCTCAGCATTTCATAGTTGAACGCAGCCATACCCATTGCATTTGAAACCATCTTCAAGACAGGCTTATCGGCTGTAGCCTTCTCGCTCAGCGTGATGATGGTAACGCCGCTGAAAGAACGGGTATCTTTGTTGTCGTTGATATCAATCTTGTCATCGTCATTGAAGGTAACCTTGGTATCTACCTTTACCTTACCGAGAATCTTGGTCAGGTCGATGTTGAGGTTCTGCTTGTAGCCCTCAATGAGTTTCTGCTGCTCTGCTGTGAGGACAGGAATGTCGGAGTCTGGCTTGATGGTCAGGGTTACGGCTTTACCGTCTGTCTTCATGTTGGCATCAGAGAAAGTTGCCTTTACGGTCAGTACGCGATCTTTTTTGAGCAGCCTCTTCTTGTTCGACTTTACGGTGAAGGATGCTGTCTTGGCGCCAGCCTTCAGCGCGATGGTAGAAGGAGAAATGGTAGCCACATTGTCATCGTTTCCTTCGAGCGAAAGATTGATGGTAGCATCTGCTGTCAGGGTGTTACCGATGAGGATGTTGAATTTTACTTCTTCATCATCATCCTCGTTGATGATATTGTTTTCTTCTGCAGAAATCGATACATAGTTGGTCATCGGCTTGTCGCCATCATTGTTGTCACTGCTGCATGCGCTGAAACCTGTCAGCATTGCGAGCATACACATAAGCATGAATGTAATTTTCTTCATCGTTCTCTTTATTTTAAATGTTAATATTATCTGTTAATTGGCCACTTGTCATTTTGGGTCACATTGTTGTTATATTTATATTCCGAAGCTGGGATAGGGAAGTTCCAGCGGTAATCGTCCTTGCTGATTTTCGCTGTGGCTGCTCCGCCCCATGCCGACAGACGGTTCAGGTCTGCGTGGGTTCGCTTCAGGTCGAAGTAATTGCTGCCTTCGCCAACGAATTCCTTGTACTTCTCTGCCAGGATAGCCTGAACCAGCGCATCGCCCGTTGTGTTATCTGCGATAGGATCGTCAGAAACCAGCTGCAGGTAATGGTTGATGCGCTCGCGTGCCATCTGTTCGTTGTTATCGCGTGCATAGGCTTCGGCAGCGATGAAGTAGGCACCGGCGTAACGCATGCGGTTGATGTAGTTGGGCTGGGTGCCCTGCTTGTTCATCATGTTGTACTTGCCCATCAGGTTGCGGGTCTTACCATTCTGGTCTTTCGGATAGAGCGTATATTTCGCGCGTACATCCTCATCCGTAAAGGTGAATGCCGGATTGACGGCGTAATAGTCGCCTTCAGAGTTGTCGTATTCGATGGCGACATAATAGCTGTTCTGGGTGTTGAAGGCAAAGATTCTGCCGCCATAACTCTCTGTACGCCAGAGTCGGGAGTAGCTTTCTCCGCCTATCTTGCTGTCGTCGCCCTGTTCTATCACATCGTCGGCATATTCGGCTGCTTTCTTGTAATCGCCCATGTAGAGTGCAGTTTCGGCAAGCAGATAATCGGCTGCGGTCTGCGATAACCATCCGTTCTTTGAGGGCTGGTTTCTCACTTCTGATGCCTCTGTTATCAGACTGTTGATCATGCCGATGCAGACTTTCTTGCTACTGCGGCCATTGGTTTCGAACCCGAACATATTCTTGATGATAATGCCGTCGGCATCCGGATTCTCATCGTATGGAGTGGCATAGATGCGCAGCAGGTCGAAATAACACATTGCCTTCAGCAGCTGTGCCTCTGCCTTGATAGCCTGTTTCTCCTGCAGATCGGCTGCGGTCTCGGTCGTAATCTTGTCGATACGCTCCAGGAGTACATCGCAGTTGGAGATACAGGTGTAATACGCCGGCCATATGGTTGACGAGAGGTTGCTGATGTTCTTGTCCTGCCAGTTGTAGAGGTTTTGGGTTTCGACATCCTTTCCCGAGAGGTTGGTAGGGCAGAAGTCATTGCCCAGGAGCGAAAACTCATACTCCTGATGCGGATAGCTCAGATAGCAGGAGGTGAGTAGAGAGCGCCCCGTGTTGACATCGGTGATGGCATCGGGGTCTGAAAACTGGTCTGGTGGTGGCACATTGAGCGAGCAGGCTGCCAGAAGCAGGGTGCTGCCCGTGAAGAGTAGTGCCTTCTTGATGATATTCTTGATATTCTTCATCTTTTCTGTCTCCTAGAATGTAAGATTCAAATTGAATGTATAAATTGGCTGTGTGGTGCCGGCAAGGGTTCCGCTCTCTGGGTCGCTCTCTTTATATGAGGTCCACGTAAAGAGGTTGGATGCCTGGAAACCTACGGTGGCATACTGCATGAATGGCAGTATCTTGTGTAGGGTAGCGGCTGGCAGACGGTAGCGCATGCTCACCATAGAGAGGCGCAGGTAGTCGCTCTTGCCCACGGTGCGTGAGTTTGGATAGAGAGCTATGTTGTCTTCTGCGGTGGATGAGGTGTAGAACGGTGTCCAGTAGGTCTTGTTCTCATCGCCTTGCTTGAACCACATCTTATCGGTCTGTCCGGCTACGGCATTCTTGTTCACATTGTCCTTGTCTCTCACATACGAGTAGTTGAAACGCTGGATTCCGCCATGAACGTAGTAGAAGTCCATATCGAAGTCGAACGACTTGTATGAGAAACTCAGGTTGAAGGTACCTGAATAAGGTGGTGTGAGATGGCCTAATGCCACTACATCGTCCTTGGTCAGTGCCTCGGTAGCCTGTTTCTCTGTGCCGTCTGGCAGCAGGAATACCGGATAACCGGTGAGCGGATTGATGCCCAGCGACGTAGGTCCGTAGAGCATATCGTATGATTTGCCTACCTCATAGTCTGGAACCAGTGCATCTTCGGTGGTGTAAATCTTGTCGGCATAATACAGGTCGAGCACCTTGTTGTCGTTGTAGGCCAGGTTGGCGCCGATGCTGAGTCGGCAATCGTAGGTATCGATGATCTTGGCACTCAGTCCCAGCTCTATACCTCTGTTCTCCAGCACACCGATGTTGCGCTTTAGCGTAGAGTAGCCTACCGATGTAGGGATTGGTACATCGAGCAGTGCCTGTTCGGTACGGCGGTTGTAATAGTTTACATCCAGCGTAATGCGGTTAAAGAGGTCCATGCTCATACCCAGGTCTACCGACTTGTTCTGCTCTGGTTTCAGATCCTTATTATATAAGGAGATGAGTTCCAGTACGCGCTGGTCTTCGTAGGTGTTGGTGGAGTAGGAGAAGGTTCCTGTTGTGGTAGAAACAGAAACTCCGTTCAGATTGGCTGTGATACCATACGAGCCCTTGAAGTTGAGGCGTGAAATCACCTTGTTGTCCTTCAGGAAGGCATAGTTGGAAGGTGTCCATCCCAAACCTACTGCCCATGCCTTGTTCCATCGCTTGTCTGACGGCAGTACCGAAGAGGCATCTGCCTTGTAGGTAGCATAGAGGTCGTAGGTGCTCAGCAGACTGTAGCCCAGTACGCCACCGATACCCAGCTGGCGGTTCTTGTCTCTAGGAGCGCTCATCTTCACTCGGCGTGAGCCGGTGAGCGACTGGTTGATGGCTGCTGCCGAGTTCAGGGTTCCTACACCATAACCGGTAGTGCTGAGATTATCGATGTTGGTATCATAATAGTCCATGTTGGCACTGAAGGTGAGGTCGTGAATCTCATTGAACGTACGGGTATAGGTAGCACGCACGTTGGCAGAGATATTGGTAGTGGTATTCTTGGATTTCGAATAGATACCGCGCGCCACTTCTGCCACACCGCTATGGGTCTCCGAGTAGGCTGTAGAAGGTGTAAACTGGTGTGACTCGTCCAGCACGAAGTCGATACCGGCTACAGCTGCAACATCCAGTCCCGGAAGCAGGTTCAGGGTGATGTTACCGTTCACGCCAAACTCCTTGTCGGTAGATTCAGCACTGTACTGGTTCATCAGGTCCTTGTAAGTCTGTCCCGGATACGACCAGAGTTTGCCTGTCTTCTGCTCGTATGGGTTCAGTTCGTAAATCAGCGAAGAAGGGTCGCTTGAGGTTCCGTTAGGCGTATTGGTCTTCGAATAAGAGCCGGTAACGCCCAGCATGGCATAACCAATCTTTCCCAGTTTCTGGTCTACGTTCAGGCGGATGCCCATACGCTGCTTATCATTTCCTTCGATACGGCCGCCCTGATAGGAATAGTTGGCTGATAGGAAATAGGTAGTGCGCTCGTTGCCGCCTCGCAGACTCAGGTTATGGCGCTGGTAGAAGCTGTTGCGCAGGAGCTCGTTAAACCAGTCGGTATTGATATTGCGCAAAGAATCGAGCTTGTTCTGACCATCGGCTATCATGCTCGCCAGATTCGGATTGTCGGCAAAGTACTTGCGGTAGTAATCCTCGCTGTATCTGTAGCCCGGAGTCTCTACGTTACCGATGAGTCTCTCCAGTTCCAGTTTCTCGGCAGAGGTCATCATCTTGAGTCCTCTTCTTCCTCGTGTGGTTACACCCATATTGGTGCTGTAGTTGATGAGTGGAGCACCCGAATGACCACGCTGTGATGTGATTTCTATCACACCGTTAGCCGCTTTCACACCATACAGTGCACAGGCTGTAGCATCCTTGAGTACCTTCATGCCCTTGATGTCAGATGGGTTCAGGTTATAGAAAGTCTCGGCAGAGATAATCTGACCATCCATCACATACAGCGGCTCGTTGGTTGCATTGCCCTGTCGGAGCGAAGAGTTTCCGCGCAGACGGATCTTCGGAGCAGAACCCAAATCGCCCGTATTGGTAACGACAAGGCCCGGCACGGCACCCTGCAGTGCCAGTGCCATGTCAATCATCGGTTTAGCTTCTACGCGCTTCATATCCACATTCTCTACCACACCCGATTTGGCACGCAGGTCGATAGCGTTGATGTTGCTGCGCGCCACTACCACCACCTCGCCTACCGAGGTAGCAGAAGGTTCGAGCATCGGACTGATAGCCGACTGACCTTTATAAACAACTCGCTTGGTTTTAAAGCCGAGCATCGAAAATTTTACATTAGCACCTCGCTTGATAGGCTGGCTGAAGGAATAACGGCCTTCATCATCCGTAACGGTTACGATTTGTGTTCCCTCCACTTTTACGGTAACCCCCGGCAGCGGATTCTTATCTTGGTCGTAAACGTATCCTATCAAACTTTCGTTTTGTGGTAAGATAACCTCTCGCGCTATCTTAGGGTTGTTCACAGCAGCCATGAGATTAGCCGACACTGAGCATAAAGCAAGGGCAGCCAATCCGACAGTAACGCTATGATTTACTTTTCTCGTCATAAGAAAATTCTCTCTCTGTCTTTCCATGAAACTCAATTTAGTAATAATACGGAATGTTTCTTTCTGCGGACAAAGATACAATATTTTTTTTAATTAAACATTTTTTTTGTACCTTTTTTGTCGAAAATAGTGTAAAATACCTAGTTTTTAGTATAAAAGTGTAGTGTTTTAGAGTTTCTATCTTTCAATATGTGTCTGTTTTCCGATTTTTTCCGTCAGATTGTCTGCTTTTACTGCTAAGTAAGATTTTGGGATGATGTTTTTAAAAATGTTTAGTTATTATGGCTGTAGTAAAATAAATATCTGGTGATAATCAATGAGTTAATACACCTGTTACCGCGTTTTGCGGTTTTATCTCTATTAAAGGTAAAAAAGAAAAAGGGTAAAAAAAGCCCCCGATGCGTGATGCACCGGGGGCTTTTTTCAAGATTTGAGGGGACCAGCGATGGAATCGCTGGGGACGGGGGCGCGAAGGGTGTTAAGACTTTTTTACCTTTTTACTTTTTTACCTTTAAAGGCTACAGCTGGTAACTCCGAGCGTAGTAGCGATGGCTGTGAGGAAGGAGATTGCAATCTGCCAAATAGTTTTCCAGGTATTTGCTTTCATCATCTTTATTTTTAATGTTAAGTGTTATTGCAGCCTTTCTTCGAACGACAGTGCAAAGATACGCCAATTTCCCGATACCGCCAAATTTCAGCGTGTGATAAGGCGCGATTTTCAGCACGCTTTCAATCCGAAACCTGTTAAACAATCTAACTCGCCGTTTTGCGCCCCGCAACTCATACTTTTTCAGAAGAGAAAACATAGAGTTAAAGAGAAGAAAACACAGCACCTTATTCAGTATTCAGTTATTCAGTTTTTTTTTAAGGGGTTACTTTTTACCCCCCCCATAAAAAGTAAAGTTTATATACTATCTATATATCTCTATATAATATAATAATAAAAAATACATTACAAAATAACCAATCTCTTTCTTCCGGGTTTTCAAACCCTTTATCCATGTAAGGTTAAAAAAAAAAAACTGAATAACTGAATACTGAATACGGATGGTCTTACCCATGTCCCCTGTTTTAGGGTGCATGGGTAGTTTTTTTTAAAAGGAGAACCGCAGTTCTGTGCAAAGGATGTCTGTGATGTGCTGGGGTATAAGAAATCTTATGATGCTGTAAAACAGTTGGTTAACCACCTTGATACCGCAAAACGCGGTAGCAAGGTTCCGGGCAGCCTTCGAAAGGATGGAAGCCGAACAATACGAACCCAACAGATGCTCTATGTTAACGAGAGCGGTTTCTATGCTTTGGTTCTCGGTTCCAAGCTTCCTACTGCCGTGAAGTTCAAGAACTGGGTTACGGCTGAGGTTTCTAGAAGTTAACTCCGAAATTGAGCTGGAGGGCTCCATTGCGCGATTTGTCGAAACTGTCGTGGCAGATGTTGGCAAGACCGATGTCGTAGGTGAGATCGGCATAGAACATGTCGTAGCCGATGCCGCAGCCGATGCGGATACCACCATCAAGGCGGCGGAAGTTTGCATCCTTGAATGAGCTCTCTGCTTCACGCTCGGCAAAGTTCTTTATCTTGCCTCCTACACCTATTGCAAAATAGCCGCCTACCTGAGGCTGGATGGAGAAGTGGTCGTCTACCTCGTACTTGTACTTCAGTACGGCTGGAATCTCAAGATAATTGAGATCGTAGGTCATCTTCTTGCCTTCTGGAAGATCCTTCTTGCCACCTTTCTCTATATATGAAAGTCCGGTTTCGAGATAGAGTGGGGCACTGTCGGTCAATGGGATGCCGGCTACTACGCCCACATTCAGGCCGGTCTGCCAGTCGCCACCATCCAGACGGGAATCGTCGGAATTGACAAAGGTGAAGGCTGGACCGATGCGGAATCCGTAATACGGGCTGCCGTAGTTGTGGTTGTAACGGTAGTCGAGATGCCCCGTCTGCTTGTTATAATATCTGCTGTCACGATAATTCTGTGCTGCTGCCGGCATCAGAGCCAGGAGCAATGCCATCATGATGAATGCTAGTCTTTTCATAATTCTTATTCTTTTATACATTAATATATTCTGTTTGAAGAAACTTGTTTTACGGTGCAAAGGTAGGGATAAAAAACGAAACGGCAGTGAGTGTTTCCCTAAATGATAGAGGGGAACCCCTATTTCTGACCTAATACAACTTTCTCAACAAAAAAAATATAAATTTTTGCTATATTTTTTTGTTTTGTCTCCAATTTGTGCTATCTTTGCCTTCAAATTATAAACGTTTATATAGAAATATGAAATTTTTGAAGAAGTATCTACTGGATATTCTGGTAGTTATTGCATTTGCAATCATCTCCTTCGTCTACTTTATGCCTGCCGATATGGACGGACGAATCCTCTTCCGACATGATGCAGCAGCAGGAAAGGGACTGGGACATGAAAAGGAACTCTTCCAGCAGCAGACGGGAGAGACTACACGATGGACGAACTCGGTGTTTGGCGGTATGCCTACCTATCAGATGTCGCCTTCGTATGACAGTAATCAGGTGCTCAGCCAGATTGTGAAGGCATATCATCTGTGGTTGCCAGACTATGTTTGGTATGTTTTCGTATACCTCCTGGGCTTCTATATCATGCTGCGTGCCTTCAACTTCAGACAGTCGCTGGCGGCGCTGGGAAGTATCATCTGGGCATTCTCGTCCTACTTTTTCATCATCATCGCTGCCGGACATATCTGGAAGGTATGGGCGCTGGCTTATCTGCCTCCGATGATTGCGGGCGTGGTGCTTGCCTATCGGGGCAAGTATCTCAAGGGACTGCTCCTTACTGCCATTTTCTCGGCTTTCGAGGTGCAGGCTAACCACGTGCAGATGACTTATTACTACCTCTTTATCATCCTCTTCATGGTGATTGCCTTTCTGGTAGATGCCATCAAGAAAGGTGAACTCGCACGCTTCGGAAAGGCTACGGCGGTATGCGTGGTGGGTGCCCTCATTGGTATCTCGCTCAACCTCTCGAACCTTTATCATACCTGGCAGTATGGTCAGGAAACCATGCGAGGAAAGAGCGAACTCGTAAAGAAAAATGCGGCTAATCAGACCAGCAGCGGTCTGGATAGAGACTATATCACACAGTGGAGTTACGGTATCGACGAAACCTGGACGCTGATGATTCCGGATGCCAAGGGCGGTGCTTCTGTTCCGCTGGCGCAGAACCAGCAGGCGATGGAGAAGGCTGATCCTAACTTCGTGCAGATTTACCAGCAGCTAGGACAGTACTGGGGCAACCAGCCGGGAACGAGCGGACCGGTATATGTAGGTGCCTTCGTCTGCATGCTCTTTATCCTGGGTCTGTTTATCGTGAAGGGTCCGATGAAGTGGGCGCTGCTTGCTGCTACCATCCTTAGCATCCTGCTCGCCTGGGGTAGAAACTTCATGCCGTTTACCAATTTCTTCCTCGATTATGTGCCGATGTATGCCAAGTTCCGTACGGTGGCATCTATTCTGGTTATCGCAGAATTCACCATCCCGCTCCTGGCGATGATGGCGCTGAAGAAGATTGTGGATGAGCCGGAGATTCTGACAGAGAAGATAAAATATGTATATGCCAGTTTCGGTCTGACAGCAGGTTTCTGTCTGCTCTTTGCCATCATGCCGGGCGTATTCTTCCCAGATTTCGTATCGGTACAGGAGACACAGGCGCTGCAGCAGTTGCCTCAGGAGTATATCTCTCCAATCATGAGCAATCTGACGGATATCCGCAAGGGCATCTTCACATCCGACTGCTGGCGTTCGTTCTGGATTATCCTCATCGGTTCGGCACTGCTGATGCTCTTCAAGATGAAGAAGCTGGGCAAGGAATATATGATTGCCGGTATCGCTGTGCTCTGTCTGGTGGATATGTGGATGGTGAACAAGCGCTATCTCTACGATGATATGTTCGTGGACAAGGCGCAGCGCGATACACCGCAGCAGATGACCGAGACAGACAAGATTATCTGCCGTGACAAGGCACTCGACTACCGTGTGCTGAATCTGGCATCGAATACATTCAATGAGAACGAGACCTCTTACTACCACAAGAGCATCGGCGGTTATCATCCAGCCAAGCTCCGTCGCTACCAGGAGATGATTGATGCACATATCGCTCCTGAGATGCAGAAGACGATGCAGGCGGTAGCTGCTGCGGGCGGCGATATGACCAAGGTGAACGGCGACAGTATCTATCCGGTATTGAACATGCTGAATACCAAATACTTCATCATGCCGCTGCAGGGCGGACAGACCGTTCCTGTTCAGAATCCGTATGCCTACGGCAATGCATGGTTCGTAGACGAGGTGAAGTATGTGAACAATGCCAACGAGGAAATCGATGGCGTGGGCAAGGTGAACCTCCGACACGTGGCTGTGGCTGATGCCAAATTCAAGGAACAGCTGGCGCAGAGCGTGAAGCAGGATGATACTTCGGTGGTGAAGATGATTCAGTATAAGCCGAACAACCTGACTTACGAGGTCAAGTCGAGCAAGGGCGGCGTGATCGTATTCTCTGAGATTTACTATCCGGGCTGGACGGCTACGGTTGATGGACAGCCGGCTGAGCTGGGTAGAGTGAACTATATTCTGCGTGCGCTGAACGTGAAAGCAGGCAGCCATAAGGTTGTGCTCGATTTCCATCCTCAGTCGCTCAAGAATACCGAGACCGTGGCTTACATCGGCTATGTCGTTCTGGCTCTCCTTATTATAATAGGTGTAGTGGTTGAGGTGAGAAAACGCAAGAAGGCTTCTCCGGAAGTGAAAGAATAAAAAGGAGAAAGACTTATGCTGTTTCGCACAGTAATAGATATTCCGAAGGCCGACTTCGAGATAGGGGCGGCAGAGCGGATGCTCTTTGTGGGCAGTTGCTTTGCCGACAATCTGGGTAGGCGGTTTGTGGAGAACCGCTTTCGGGCTACGGTGAATCCCTTCGGGGTGATGTATAATCCGGCAAGCATTCTCCATACGGTAGAGAAATGTTCCGAGGTGCGTCCCCGGGTGGCTGTCTTTACGCTGGGTACCAACCATGTGTATATCCTGAAGGAGACGGGCGAGATAGTGGACAACTGCCAGAAGCGCCCGCAGCGCCTCTTCGAAGAGCGGGAACTGAGCGTGGACGAATGTGCCGGCTATCTGCAGAAGGCTATCAATCTGCTGAAATCGCAGACCGCAGCATCTGATGGCAGTGAAGGCACTCTGAAGGTCATCATCACGGTAAGCCCTATCCGCTATGCGAAATACGGCTATCACGGGAGTCAGCTTTCGAAGGCTACGCTCCTGCTGGCAGCCGATAAGCTGGTGAAGGAGAATCCCGGAGTGGTGAGCTATTTTCCGGCTTACGAGATTATGAACGATGAACTTCGTGACTACCGCTTCTACAAGGAAGACATGCTGCACCCGAGCGAACAGGCTGTGGAATATATCTGGGAGCGGTTTCGGACAATCTACTTCGGCAAGGCAGCGGAGCAGTTTCTGGAAGACTGGCGGCCTATCCGCGAAGCACTCGGCCACAAGCCCTTCCATCCCGAGAGCGAGGAACACCAGAAGTTCATCGCCAGGACGGAAGAGAAGAAAAGACAATTTGAGGAGAAATATCATCTCTTATAAAATGGAGAAATATCATCTCTTATAAAATAAAGAATATTTAAATAACAAGACAATGACATATACTATTGAAAAGGTAACCACACTGATAGGTGCGCGTCGCTATGGAGACAATGATACCAACATCGGTTTTATCCTGACCGATAGTCGTTCACTTTGTTTCCCAGAGGAAACTCTGTTCTTTGCGCTCAAGTCGGAGCGCAATGATGGTCATAACTACATCCCTGAGTTGTATCGCAGAGGTGTGAAAAACTTTGTTGTAACGAATGTGCCTAAGGGCTATGCTTCTGATTATCCGGGAGCCAACTTCCTGAAGGTAGTAAACACGCTCGAGGCTCTCCAACGTCTGGCTGAGCGCCACCGTGACGAGTTTAACATCCCTATCGTAGGAATCACGGGTTCAAACGGCAAGACCATGGTCAAGGAGTGGCTCTACCAGCTGCTCTCGCCAAGCATGTTTGTTACCCGCAGTCCGCGCAGTTACAACTCTCAGATAGGTGTGCCATTGTCGGTATGGCTGATGAACGAGCAGACCCAGGTGGGCGTTTTCGAGGCAGGTATCAGTATGCCTGGCGAAATGCTTGCCCTGCGTGACATCATCCAGCCAACCATCGCCGTACTGACCAATCTGGGTGCTGCGCATCAGGAGAACTTCTCTTCCATGGAGGAGAAATGCCGGGAGAAACTCATCCTCTTCCATGACGCAGAGACCGTAATCTATGATGGCGATGACGAGGTTATCAACAAGGTGATAGCCGAATATCCCGACTATAAAGGTGAGAAACTCTTCTGGTCGCTCAAGAATGCGGAGGCTCCTTTCTATGTAAAGAACATCGAGAAGCAGCAGAGCGTGAGCGTGATTACCTATATATATAAAGGTGAGGAAGACAGTTTCTCTATCCCGTTCATCGACGATGCATCTGTACAAAATGCCATCATCTCTGCCGTCGTGGCATCGAAACTCGGTCTTTCGGCTGAAGATATCGACAAGCGCATGACACAGCTCGAACCTGTGGCAATGAGACTGGAGGTGAAGGTAGGACAGCACGGATGTACGCTGATCAACGACAGCTACAACAGTGATATCAATTCGCTCGATATCGCTCTCGACTTCATGAACCGCCGTCCAGACCATCGCGGTCGTCGCCATACACTGATATTGAGCGACATCTACCAGAGCGGTCAGGAGCCGGAGGCTTTATATAAAGAGGTGAGCGATTTAGCCCGCAAGCGTGGCGTGGTAAAGTTCATCGGTATCGGTCCTGAGCTCTGCAAGCAGCATGATGAGATTCAGATTTCAGAGAAGTTCTTCTTCCCGAATGTAGAGGAATTCATCGCCAGCGAGGTGTTTGCTTCCCTGCGCGATGAGGTGATTCTGCTGAAGGGCGCCCGCCAGTTTGGTTTCGACCAGCTCACCGAACTGCTGGTACAGAAGGTACACGAGACAACGCTGGAGGTGAATCTGAATGCCGTGGTAGCCAATCTGAACTACTACCGTGCGTTTATGAAGCCGGAAACCAAGCTGGTATGCATGATCAAGGCAGACGGCTACGGCGCAGGTGCCGTGGAGATAGCCAAGACCCTGCAGGACCATCGTGTAGACTATCTGGCTGTGGCTGTAGCCGATGAGGGTGTTACGTTGCGCAAGAACGGCATCACCAGCAACATCATGATCATGAATCCGGAGATGACCGCCTTCAAGACCATGTTCGATTACGACCTGGAGCCGGAGGTTTACTCTTTCCGTCTGCTCGATGCGCTCATCAAGGCAGCTGAGAAAGAGGGAGTAACCGGTTTCCCTGTCCATATCAAGCTGGATACCGGCATGCACCGCATGGGCTTCGACCCGGAGAACGATATGGAGGAACTCATCGGCAAGCTGAAGCACCAGAATGCCATCATCCCACGTTCTGTGTTCTCTCACTTCGTGGGCAGCGATGACGACAGTTTCGATGATTTCTCAGCTCATCAGTTTGAACTCTTCGACAAGGGCAGCAAGCAGTTGCAGGCAGCTTTCGATCATAAGATATTGCGCCATATCTGCAATTCGGCAGGTATCGAGCACTTCCCGGAGCGCCAGTTGGATATGTGCCGCCTGGGTCTCGGACTCTACGGCATCAATTCGCGCAACAACAAGACGATCAACTGCGTGAGCACCCTGAAGACCACCATTCTGCAGATGCACAATGTGAAGGCAGGCGACAGCGTGGGTTACAGCCGCAAGACGATTCTCGACAGAGACAGCGTCATCGCAGCCATCCCTATCGGCTATGCTGACGGACTGAACCGCCGTCTGGGTAACCGTCATGCCTACTGTCTGGTGAACGGTCAGAAGGCAGATTATGTGGGCAACATCTGTATGGATGTAGCGATGATAGACGTGACCGACATCCCTTGCAAGGAAGGAGATTCGGTAGAAATCTTCGGCGAGCATCTGCCAGTCCAGACACTGAGCGACATCCTCGAGACCATCCCTTACGAGGTGCTGACCACCATCAGCAACCGTGTTAAGAGAGTTTACTTCCAGGACTAGGAAGTGAAGAGGGTAGAATGAAGACCGATTCGTTAATAAATCATTTAAAAACGTATAAAAATAGAGAAATCCTATCAGAAAATGTTCTGATAGGATTTTTTTTGCGTAAATTTTTCCTTTAAAACGTATTGTAATTGAAGAAAAAAGTGTATCTTTGCACACAACAAATCATCTAAAGACAAAAGAGGGTGCTCCTTGTCGAGTATTTTCTAACAATTAAACAATTCAAAAATTTAAAATGGAACAAGTATTTAGCTATATTATCAGTCTCGGTGCGAGCGTGATGATGCCTATCATCTTCACGGTTATCGGTCTGTGTATTGGCATGAAATTCGGAAAGGCTCTGAAGTCGGGACTCTTCGTAGGCGTGGGTTTCGTAGGCTTGGGCGTGGTAACAGCATTGCTGACTACCAACTTCAACGACCCATTGAAAGCTATTTCTGACATCTACCACCTACAGTTAAACGTTTTTGACATGGGATGGCCTGCAGCTGCAGCTGTAGCTTACAATACAGCAGTGGGCGCATTGATTATCCCAATATGTCTGGGTGTCAACTTCCTGATGTTGATTACCAAGACAACACGTACCGTAAATATCGACCTCTGGAACTACTGGCTCTTCGCCTTTATCGGTGCGGTGGCTTACTTCGTGATGGGCCAGAGTTTGCTTTGGGGCTATTTCGCAGCTATCGTCTGCTACATCAACACGCTGGTTTGTGCAGACCTGACAGCTGATAGATTCCAGAAATATTACGATTTGGATGGTATCTCAATTCCTCAGCCATTCTGCCAGAGTTTCATGCCATTCGCGATAGTCTTCAACAAGCTCTTCGATATGATTCCGGGCTTCTCTAAGCTCGATATCGATGCAGAGGGACTGAAGAAGAAGTTTGGTGTGCTCGGCGAGCCACTGGTACTCGGCGTTATCGTAGGTGCCCTGATTGGTTGGGCAGCCCAGCTCGATATCAAGAAGATTCTCTTCCTGGGTGTAACGATGGGAGCCGTGATGGAGCTGATTCCTCGTATTACAGCCCTGTTCATCGATGGTTTGAAGCCTATCTCTGAGAAGACACAGGAGTTGGTGAAGACCAAGTTTAACGGCAAGAAGGTTCATATCGGTATGAGTCCTGCCCTGGTTATCGGTCATCCAACTACCCTGGTAGCATCTGTGATTCTGATTCCGGTTATCCTGGCTATCGCAGTCTTCCTTCCAGGCAACCAGTTCTTGCCTTTGGCTTCGTTGGCAGGTATGTTCTACCTCTTCCCAATGATTCTGCCATTTACAAGAGGTAATGTGGTGAAGACGCTTATCATCGGCCTGGTAACCCTCGTCATCGGTCTCTACTTCGTTACCGATATGGCACCAGACTTTACGCTGGCAGCCAACCAGGTTTATGCAGCAACAGGCGATAATGCCGCTCATATCCCTGACGGATTCTCAGGCGGTGCACTCGATTTCGCATCCTCTCTTTTCGGATGGGTTATCTATCGCGGTGTGAAGCTTTCATACGTAGGTATGGGTGTTCTCGCAGTCATCACGGTAGCCATGATGGTTATCAACCGTCAGCGCATCGTGAAGGAAGAGAGAAAGGTAAAAGGGTAAAAGGGTAAAAAGAACCTTAGCCCCTTCCAGCCCCGTTCCCAGCGATTCTATCGCTGGTCCCCCTAAAGATAAAATAACAATATAAAAAAGATAGTAATGAAGAAATTAACATTAATATTAGCAGCAATGGTATTAACAGCAAGTCAGGCTTTTGGCCAGTGTGGAAAATGTGGTTATGAAGTGAAGGCAGAAAATGCCTACACTAACTACAACGTTCGTTATGCAAGCAATCCGATGGATGCAAAGCACTATACAACAGACCGTCTTCGCGGTGAGTTCGCTATCGAGAAGGTGTTCGCTCCAGGCGAGGTAAACTGGACATACACCATGTTCGACCGCTTCCTCATCGGTGGTGCTGAGCCAATAACCGCTCCTCTGAAGCTGACTTCTATCGCTCCTCTCTATACAGACAAGCCAAACGATCAGAAGAATCTGCTCGATAATCGCGAGTTGGGTATCATCAACATCGGTGGCGAGGGTACTGTTACCGTTGACGGCAAGAAGTATACACTCGGTTTCCAGGAGGCTCTCTACGTAGGTCGTGGTGCCAAGAACATCGAGGTAAGCAGCAAGGATGCAGCTAAGCCAGCTAAGTTCTATATGAACAGTGCCTGCGCTCATCAGACATATCCTACCAAGAAGGTTACCCTGAAAGATGCCAACAACATCAAGGCTGGTAGCCTGAAGGAGAGCAACGACCGCGTAATCCACCAGTTGATTATCGATGGTGTAGCCGGTGTTCGTACCTGCCAGTTGCAGATGGGTGTTACTGAGTTGAAGGAGGGGTCTGTATGGAACACCATGCCAGCTCATACCCACCTCCGCCGTATGGAGACTTACCTCTATTATAATGTACCAGAGGGTCAGAAGATTCTCCACGTAATGGGTGAGCCACAGGAGACACGTCCTATCTGGTTGAACAATGAGCAGGCTGTGATTGCTCCAGAGTGGTCTATTCACTGTGCAGCAGGTACCAGCAACTATACCTTTATCTGGGGTATGGCAGGCGAGAATCTGATCTATAACGATATGCAGGTAGTGAAGATTCCTACATTGGAATAATAAGATACATGATATGGCAACCTGGCTTATGATTATATAAGCCAGGCTTTGCCGTCTAAATAGTAATCTAAAATAAAAATAAGTATAACGCTTAAAAACTTTTTGCAAAATGAGCCCTATTACAACAAGTAAAATGTCCAACTTCCGTTGGGTGATTTGTGCGCTGCTCTTCATCGCAACCACAGTCAATTACATGGACCGTCAGGTTCTCTCTTTAACATGGAAAGACTTCATTGCTCCAGAATTCCACTGGACAGATGACCACTATGGTACCATCACCGGTCTTTTCTCAATCTTCTATGCCATCGCCAACCTCTTCGCTGGTAAGTTCGTTGACTGGATGGGCACCAAGAAAGGTTATCTCATCGCTATCTTCGTATGGTCAACAGGTGCAGTGATGCACGCCGGTTGCGGTTGGGTAGCTATGCAGATGGAAGGTTATGATTCTATCGAGGCGCTCCGTCTGGTACAGGCAGGTAGTGATGCAGCCGTAGCGATTGCTACAATCAGTGTATGGCTGTTCCTCTCTTGCCGTTTGATTCTTGCTGTGGGTGAGGCAGGTAACTTCCCAGCAGCCATCAAGGTAACAGCAGAGTATTTCCCAAAGAAAGACCGTGCTTTCTCTACCGCTATCTTCAACAGTGGTGCTTCTGTAGGTGCTTTGGCAGCTCCAGCTACCATTCCATTGTTGGCTCGCCACATGGGTTGGGAGTGGGCTTTCATCATCATCGGTGTGCTCGGTTATATCTGGATGGGTCTCTGGATGTGGCTCTATGAAAAGCCATCTAAGAGCAAGCATGTGAACAAGGCTGAGCTTACTTATATTGAGCAGGATGAGAACCTCGATAAGGTTGAGGCTGAGAATGAGACAGAGACTGCCGCTGAGGAGAAAACTATCGGCTTCCTGAAGTGCTTCAGCTACCGTCAGACCTGGTCATTCATCGTAGGTAAGTTGATGACTGATGGTGTTTGGTGGTTCTTCCTCTTCTGGGCACCTGCTTACTTCTCTGACCAGTATGGTTACTCTTCAGACTCTGGTATGGGTATCGCCCTCATCTTCACACTCTATGCTATTGTAACAGTATTGAGTATTGGTGGTGGTTACTTGCCAACATACTTTGTAGACAAGAAGGGTATGAATCCATATATCGGTAGAATGCGTGCGATGTTGATTTTCGCCTGCTTCCCATTGCTCGGTCTCATTGCCCAGCCTATGGGTGAGTACAGTGCATGGTGGCCAGCTATCATCATCGGTTTGCTCGGTGCGGGTCATCAGGCTTGGTCAGCTAACCTCTATTCAACCATCGGTGATATGTTTCCTAAGTCAACTGTAGCTACCATCACCGGTATTGGTGCGATGGCAGGTGGTATCGGTTCCTTCCTGATCAACAAGGGTTCTGGTATGCTCTTTACCTATGCAGAGGGTCAGGGTTCTGCCTTCAGTTTCATGGGCTTCGATGGCAAGCCAGGTGCCTACATGATTGTATTCTGCATCTGTAGTGTTGCTTACCTCGTAGGCTGGTGCATCATGAAGGTATTGGTTCCTAAGTACAAGCCAATCGTTGTAGAATAACGAAAAAGTAAAAAAGTAAAAAGGTAAAAAGGTAAAAAGAGCACCTCGCTGGTTAACATTCCGCTAGGCTTTTTTTACCTTTTTACCTTTTTACCTTTAAAGAAATCCTTGCTGTTTGAGGGCTTCGATAAACCCAACGCTCATCGCCTCGCAATCTTTCTTGGTATAGCGGATGTCGGTAAAAACCTGGGCTAGGGTCTCTACGTTGTTGATGCGAACGAACTCCTTGTTTTCTTCCAGAGCTTCCTTCTCTGCATAGAAATCATCTATCTTTTCGGGGGTATAATCTTCGAAATGCTCGTGGTGGATGATGCTGCGCAGAGGAAGACGGTCGCTCAGGGCTGGATGTTCTGCCGGCCAGCCGATGGTCAATGTGGCTACTGGCATTACAAGCTTAGGGAGTTTCAGGGTGTCGATGATCATCTTTGGCATATAAACCGTAGTTCCCAGGAAACAGGTGCCTAAACCGGCTTCTTCTGCTAGGTTCGTGAAGGTCTGGGTAAAGAGAAGGGCATCGGTAGCTGCATTCATAAAAGAGAGAATGTTGTCATAGCCCGGGGTTCCCTTGCGGTTCTCTGCCCAGAGGGTTGTGCGGCGATAATCGGCACAGATGGTGAGGACGACAGGGGCTCCTGTTACCATCGGCTGGTTGAAGTGGGCTGGTGCCAGCGCCTTCTTTCCTTCTTCACTTCTTGTTACCACAACGCTGTAAAGCTGCAGGTTTCCCATTGTCGGGGTACGCTCAGCCTCTTCCAAAAGGCGGTTCAGAAGCTCTTCTGATACTTCCTTCTCTGCATATTTTCTGATGCTTGTTCTGTTCTTAATCGATTCCATATCTTTTTTATTTTATCATTATACCTTATTATATATATAGGAGTTCTGTTCCATTTCAGAACCCTATTTTGCTGCAAAGTTAGTGAAAGTTTCCCAAAAAGTTGTCTTTCTTTCGCTTTTTTAGTGAAATATATGCCAAAACGTTTCAGATTTTAGAAATAAAAGTTTAATTTTGCACCTAAATATGAAACGTTTGATATGAAATATACTGAAAATATGACTTTTGAAGAGGCTTCCAAGGCTCTTATAGATGAATTGAATGCTAATCTGGCAACACTTCATCAGAATTATCATGTAGAACAGTCTGATTGGAATAAACTCTATGATCAGATAGCCAATGTTGTTTCAGAGGAAACTCATCTTCCTGTTTTCTCTCCTGAAGTGATGGAGGTGCGACCTCGAGAACTGGAATGCGATGTGGTGCGATTCCAGAATAATAAGGAGAAATGGGTGGCTCTGGTAGGACTGCTCGATGGTCATCCATACGAAATCTTCACGGGTTTGCAGGATGAGGACGAGGGCATCATGCTGCCTAAATCTGTAAGCAAAGGCAAGATTGTGAAGACCATTCTTGATGGAGGATTGAAGCGATACGACTTCCAGTTTGTGAACAAGCGAGGCTATAAGATTACGGTTGAGGGATTGAGCGAGAAGTTTAATCCTGAATACTGGAACTATGCCAAGCTGATTTCCGGTGTGTTGCGCTACCGTATGCCTATCGAACATGTCATCAAGCTCGTTTATCAGCTCCAGCTTACTTCAGATAACATCAATACCTGGAAGAAAGGTGTTGTGACAGCCCTGAAGAGATATCTGAAGGATGGTAGCCTGATGAAACTTTACGATGATAGCGATTCCGAATCCTAATCCCCAAGATAGAAACTGATATAAACTATGCTTTTACGTAGTAAGATATACCTGAAGAATGTCCGTTTCCATGCATATCACGGCGTTCTGCCACAGGAAACCCAGGTGGGCAACGATTATGTGGTGAATCTGGATGTGAGCTATGATTTCTCCAGAGCCATGGAAACCGATGAACTGGCTGGAACCCTCAACTATGCAGAACTCTATGAACTCGTGAAACAGGAGATGGAGATACCTAGCAAACTGCTGGAACATGTAGCCGGAAGGATAGGAAAGCGACTCTTTGCAGAATATCCGACTATTCAGAAAATACAACTCGCCATTACCAAAGTTAATCCTCCTTTTGGAGCAGACTGTGACGGCGCAGGGATAGAAGTTGTATTAACAAATGATAAAACTTTATAGTAGATTTAGGTTTTCTGATACAAAAGTAGTAATTTTGCAAAATCATCAGAAAGATATGTTGAAGAAAATAACACTCATATTGACACTATTGTGTATGTTGGTGCTGACAGCGACAGGCGCCAACCGCCGTTTCACGCTCGTTATCGACCCAGGTCATGGCGGTCATGATGCGGGTGCACTTGGTGCTATTTCCAAAGAAAAGAATATCAATCTCTCTGTGGCATTGCAGTTTGGCAAATATGTTGAGCGCAATATGCCGGATGTGAGAGTCATCTATACCCGCAAGACGGATGTCTTTATTCCTCTGAAAGAGCGTGCCAACATTGCTAACCGCGCCAATGCCGACCTGTTTATCTCGGTACATACCAATGCGCTGCCAGCCGGTAAGATAGCCCGCGGTTTTGAAACCTATACGCTCGGTATGCACCGTGCCAAGGATAATCTCGATGTGGCTATGCGAGAGAACTCCGTTATCTCGATGGAGAAGGGCTATCAGCAGACCTATCAGGGTTTCAACCCGCGATCTTCTGAGAGTTACATCATCTTCGAGTTTATACAGGGTAAGAATATGGAGAGAAGCGTAGAACTGGCGCGCAATATCCAGCGAAAGGTATGCAACGGTGCCAACCGTCCGGATAAGGGTGTGCATCAGGCAGGATTCCTGGTTCTCAGAGAAACTTCGATGCCCAGCTGTCTGATAGAGCTCGGTTTCATCACCACTGCTGATGAAGAAAGACTGCTCAACGATGCCAGCAGGGTGGATGATATCGCCCGAGGCATCTACGAAGGTTTTGCGCAATATCGCAATAAATACGATAAATCCATCTCGGTTCCTTATCGAGCTGCGGATACAGAATCGGTGCCGGTTGCCAAGATAGTTTCTGATACGAAACAGGAGAAGAACGAGCGCCGTGCTGAGGAGGCGGATACTGCGCCGAGAAGAACGGTGAAGCATGTGGAAACCAGAGCAACAAAGGCTAAAACGGTTCAGCAGAACAGAAGACAGAACCAGCAGGATAAGCCGGCTCAGCAGAGCAGACAGACGCAGCAGAACAGAACTGTAGCTCAGAACAAACCGGCACAGCATAAAGCCAATGTAGCCGATGCGCCTGTCTTCAAGCTTCAGATATTTGTCAGCAACCGCACGCTCCGCAAGGGCGATGCCCATTTTAAGGGCGAAACTGGTTATGACAGTTATCAGGAAGGCAATATGGTGAAATATACGATGGGAGCCTCTACCAACTATAATGAGATTTTCCGCTTGCGCAAGACGCTTGCCGAGAAGTTCCCGGAAGCTTTCATCATAGCTTTCAAGAATGGAAAGAAATATGATGTGAATCAGGCTATACGTGAGTTCAAACAGAACAGAAACCGCTGATTGACCTGAGTAAGGATAAGATATAAGCACGAATATATAAAGAGATAAATATGAAGCTAACAAAAGAAATCAAGATAGCTCTTGTAGCTATTGTCGGTATTTTGGTTATGTATTTCGGAATCAATTTTCTGAAAGGCATGAATCTGTTCTCTACCAACAACGCCTACTATATGACGTTTGATGACATCCAGGGACTGGGTGCCTCTACGCCTATTTATGCGGATGGTTATAAGGTAGGTACCGTGGATGGTTTGGAATATGATTACAAGGAGAATGGTCCTATCAAAGTAAAGGTGGATATTAACAAGGATTTGAGAATCCCGCAGGGCAGTAAAGCCGAGATAGTAAAAGACCTGATGGGTAACCTGCAGGTGAATCTGCTTCTGGCAAACAATCCGCGCGAAAGAGTAGAACCGGGTGGTATCATTCCGGGTGCTGTAAACGGAGGCATGATGGATAAGGCTGCCAACCTGGTTCCGGTAGTGGAAAAGATGTTGCCTAAGTTGGATTCTATCCTTACCAGCGTGAATGCGCTGCTGGCTGACCCGGCTCTGGCTGCTTCGCTGCATAATGTGGAAACCATCACAAGCAACCTCACCGTTTCTACACGTGAACTGAATACCCTGATGGCAGGTCTCAACAAACAGGTTCCGGGTATGATTGGAAAGGCAAATGGCGTGCTGGATAATACCAACCGCCTCACAGCTAATCTTGCCAGTCTTGATGTGCAGGGTACTTTGAACAAGGTGAACCAGACTTTGGAGAGTGCTCATCAGTTTACTGAGAAGCTGAACAGCAACCAGGGAAGCCTCGGATTGCTGATGAACGATACCAAGCTGTACGACAATCTGACGTCAACCATGGGTCATGCCGACTCCTTGGTTATCGATTTGAAGGCACATCCGAAACGCTATGTCCATTTCTCTGTTTTCGGCAGAAAAGACAAGTAAAAAGAGTCAAAGCTAAATAAATTTAGTCTAAATAAGATTCGGTATGTTTCACGCCCCGAAATGACTCGCAAACTGTTTGTTTGTTAGCCGTTTCGGGGACGTTACATTATTGTTTCACTGAATTTCAGTCTGCTATATTTGTATTTTAGACAAGTGTTTGGTATTCAGTAATTTAAAGACTATCTATTAAAATGTTTTAAATAAGGGGATTTGCATTTCTCCTATTTTTTTTGTAACTTTGCACGTGATTTCGCATCTTTCGGTGCGTCCCGTCATTTGTGAATTAAAGTATTAATAATATAAGTAATCAATGTTAGCAAGTCCAAAAGCCCTCTGGGACAACAGTCTTTTGCTCATAAAGGACAGTGTAACAGAGCAGCAATATAACACATGGTTCAAGCCAATCGTCTTTGAATCGTACAAGCCGTCGACAAAGACTTTGTTGGTGCAGGTTCCGAGTCCGTTCGTATACGAGTACTTGGAACAGAACTTCGTTGACTTGTTAAGTAAGGTGCTGCATCGTAATTTTGGTGAAGGAATCCGTCTTACTTATCGTGTTGTAACCGATAAGGAGCATAAGCTTTCTCAAGATATAGAGGCAGATCCAGACGATGCTGATATGGCAAAGCAAACTCGTGAGCGTGCCCAGCAGACGGCTGCCCAGCCTGCCGCTCCCCAGCAGCAGGAAGACATTGATACGCAGTTAGACCCGAAGCTTACTTTCAACAATTATATGGAGGGTGACAGTAATAAGCTGCCCCGTTCCGTAGGATTGTCTATTGCCGAGCATCCCAATACCACCCAGTTTAACCCGATGTTCATTTACGGACCTTCGGGTAGCGGTAAGACGCATCTGGTGAATGCCATCGGTCTGAAAGCGAAGCAGATGTATCCTCAGAAGCGTGTGCTCTATGTGAGTGCCCGTCTTTTCCAGACCCAGTATACCGATGCCGTGCTCCATAATGCGAGCAATGATTTCATCAACTTCTATCAGTCTATCGATATGCTGATTGTGGATGATATCCAGGAGTGGGCTGGTAAGGCGAAGACGCTGAATACCTTCTTCCATATCTTCAACCACCTTTTCCGCAACGGAAAGCGTATTATCCTGGCGTGCGACCGCCCTCCGGTAGAGTTGAAGGATATGCCAGACCGTCTGCTCACCCGTTTCTCTTGTGGTCTGGTCTGCGAGTTGGAGAAGCCGAATATCCAGTTGTGTGTGGATATCCTGAGCAATAAGATTCGTCGTGACGGTTTGAAGATTCCGGTAGATGTCATCTCTTTTATCGCCCAGACCTGTAACGGAAGTGTGCGCGATTTGCAGGGAGCCATCAATGGTCTTCTGGCTTACAGCATTGTTTATAACAGCAGCATTGATATCCGTCTTGCCGAGCGCGTCATCAAGCGTGCGGTGAAGGTGGATGATAAGCCGCTCACCATCGATGACATCGTTGAAACGGTTTGCCATCATTATAATGTAACGGTTACTGCCGTGAACAGCAAGAGCCGTAAGCGTGATTATGTCGTGGCAAGACAGGTAACGATGTATCTGGCACAGAAATATACCAAAATGCCTGCTTCGAGAATCGGCAAACTCGTTGGTAATCGTGATCATAGCACAGTTATCCACAGTTGTACAAAAGTGGAAGAAAGACTGAAGATTGATGCTGGATTCAGTGATGAACTGGTTAGTATCGAAAACGGATTAAAGGTGAAAAGGGCATAAAGGATGTGCTTTTCGCTGATAGGATAAGTTTAAGCGCGGAACCTTGGTATAGTGGTTCTTGTTTATATAAATGAAATAAAGGAAGCCTGGCAAGTTTGTTTTTGCCTTGGCTTCCTTTTTCCGTCTATAAACTATTAACTATAAACTGCCTTTCATCATCTTCTTCCATTTAAAGTATCCGGCTACGGCGATGATGACGTAGAGACCGTAAAGTCCTGCCTTGAATGGGATGCCTTTGATGATATAGAGATAGAAGCAAACGGCATCTACGATTATCCAGAAAAACCACTGCTCGATATATTTGCGTGCCAGCGCCCAGAGACCCACAAAGCTCAGGGCATTGGTGAAACTGTCTTGCAGAGGAACTGTAGAGTTGGTGAAAGTTATCAGTATATAATAGGTGATGCCCCAGGCTGCCAGGAAGAACAGAAGAGTAGGGAGATAAAGCGACTTCTTCATATAGGTAATCGGAAGTTCTTCTTTCTCCTTCTGGTTGTGCTTCTTGCCATATTTCCATACGGCATAACCATATATACCGGCTATCGTATAGTAGACCGCCATACCCGCATCGCCGTAAAGACCATGACTCCAATAGAGCCATACGTCCAGGGCGGGCATGATGATGCCTACCAGCCAGAGCCAGATACTGGCACGGTACTCCAACAGGATATAAACCAGTCCGAGTACCGTGGTAAAGATGTCTAAACCATGTGATGCAATATAATCCATCATGATGATTTCTGATTAGAACTTCAATGTAAGATGCGTCATCCAGGTGGTATCTGCCATTGGGATGTAGGCTATCTGCTTGAATCGTTTGTCCAATGTATATCCGTAACCGGTAGCATTGCTCCAGGTGAATGCGCTGGCTGCATAGTGGCGGTTGAAGATATTGTTGATATCCACACCGAAGTTTACCTCCTTGATGCCGAGTGCCTTGGTTACCTTAGCACTGTAGTTCAGGCTCAGGTCGCTCTGTGAATAGCATGGCAATGAGAAGTCGCGGTCTTCTGTGTTGGTAATATACTGGCGACTTACAAAGTTGGTATGCCAGGTAGCAGAGAAACCGGCATAGTGGATATCGATGAATCCGTTCAGGATAGCTGATGGAGAATAAGACAGGGTTGAGTTGTCGTAATGTACTACGCCTGGCTTCGTATCGTCTTCCCAGTTGCTTACATACTCATCAAAGTCCTTGATCTTGTTCTTGCTCAAAGCGGCATTTCCTTCTACAGACAACCATGACAATGGTGCCCAGCCGGCAGTCAGCTCTACGCCCATACGGTAAGAATCCTTGATGTTGGTGGTCAGCGCCTCGCCGATGTCACTCAGCTGTCCGGTCTGAGCCAGCTGGTTGTCATAATCCATATAGTAGAAGTTGGCGCCTGCATGCCAGTTGTCGCCCTGATACTGATAGCCGAATTCTACATCGAGCAGCTTCTCCTCTTTAGGGAATGGATAGTTGAAGTTGTCGGTAAAGTTGTTGCGCTCTGGCTCGCGGTTGCTGTAGGCTACAGATGCGTATGCCTTGTGGCCATCCTTGTTGAAGCTGATACCTGCCTTAGGGTTGAAGAAGTTGTACTTCTCGTTGATGTTCAGCTCCTGGTTCTTGTAGCTGCCATCTGCCTGGGCGATAAATTTATCGTTGATACCGTCGGTCTTGTATTCTACACGGCGATACTGCAGGTCAGCGAAGGCATTCCAGTAGTGTGCAAAGCGATAGCTTGCCTTGACGAAGGCGCTGTAGTCATACTTGTGGGCATCAGAATCATAGTACTTATACTTTCCGTTGCTGCCGAAGAATTTCTTCTCGGCATCCTGGTTGGCGATATAAGTAAGGTATCCCCAGTGGTTGCCGCGGAACTGCTGCAGGTTCAATCCGCCGATAACATCCCAGTGCTCATCCTTGTAGTTGGTATTGTATACCATGCCGTAGGTATGCTGGGTGAGTCCCTTCTTGCGGATGAAGTCAGACTTCTTGATGAAATTACCTTCTGCATCATTGTAAACGAGTCCGAACTTGGCAAACTTGGCGTTGTTCTTGAACTCCTTGTAGTAGCCGTAGCCATAGGTATAATGCAGTGAGAGGCTGTGGCTCCAGTGGCTGCTTGGTGTCCAGGTAGCCGAAAGGATGTTGTGGTTCTGATAGAAGTTATCAGTAGTCTTGTCCCATTTGCTTCCGTCGCGCAGGGTATAAGGAGTGATGGTATAATCGCCCTTGCCGTTGCGAACCAAATCACCTGTCAGCACATTAAACTTATCCAGACCTGCCTTATACATATCTTTATAAGTGCGGATGCCATCCTGAAGGAGGGTGAAGTTAGAGTCGTAATCTCCGCCCAGCACACCGTTCCAAGCCTGACCGGTCTTCTCGAAGTTGCCGATGTTCTTGTAGCTTATCTTGAAGTTATCGCCCAGCCAGGTCAGTCCGCCATAGTAAGAACCTGAGCGGCCTGCTGTGCCGTCTACATAACCGTCGGTAGCTGTCTCGTGATAAGCACCGTCAAAAATCAGATGCTTGCCGAGCAGACCTGTAGAGAAGCTGGCGCCTGTATGATAGGTATTGTAAGAACCGAAAGAACCGGTAACTTCTGCAGTAGGGGTGAGCGAAGGAGCAGCTGTAGCCATAGAGATGCTTCCACCGAAGGCACCGTCGCCATTGGTAGAAGAGCCTACGCCGCGCTGTACCTGGATGCTGCCCAGGAGCGAAGAATAACTGTTCATGTTAGCCCAGAAAACGGTCTGGTCTTCCGGTGAGTTGAGAGCCACTCCGTCGAGTGTTACATTGATGCGGCTTCCGGCAGCGCCACGAATGCGCATATAGGTAGTACCGGTGCCGATACCGTTCTCACTCCAGGCGAGAATGCCCGGTGTACGAGAAAGGAGAAATGGCAATTCCTGACCTGAGCAAGAGAATTGTTTGAGTTCTGATTTCCTGATGTTAGCCACGGCGTATGGAGCTTCCTTTGCGGCACGTACGCCTTTTACAATCACTTCATTCAAATTCTGCACCTTCAAGGTGTCGATTTTTGTCTGTGCCAGTGCAGCCTGGCTTGCCAAAGAGCAAAACGCTACACTGAGTGCGATCCCGTTGAATCTTTTCATTTATTTAAATTAAAAACATCATATAAGGGGGGAATGTGCCTTGTTTTCCTACGCCAGCATTACCTGGTTCAGGTCGATGGGGATATTCTCAGCATCCGCTTTTTTCTCTTTTCCGGCGGTAGCACCCCTTAGTTAGCTCTCTGCTAACCGGGTGCAAAGGTACAAATAAATTTGATAACCGCAAAATTTGCGTAGATTTTTACTATATTTGTGTCCTTTTATCATTCTTTTTTCTTATATTTGCAGTCGGATTGCGGTTATTCGCAGTCCTTACAGTTTGAAACCTAAACTTCATGTGATATGGTTATGAGACGGTATATTTCACATTTGTTCACTTGGGTCATCTCTTTCCTGACCCTGTTGGCATTCTCATCGTGCTTGAATGAGCATCCTAAGGATCAGCTCGATGGGGGTGGCAGCAATGGTTCTGCGTCTGAAATATTCGATACGACCATAGCTCCTTTATATGATTTTATGGGTGGAACGATAGAGGGGGAAGGCATCCGCGATATTCAGCGTCTTGACAGTCTGCTTTCTCTTTCTCCTGATGATGAGCAACTTTATTCTTCCTGGCAATATCTTTATCGGGCTATCGGCATGTGCAACAAGTCGCTGGATATGATAGATTTACAGTCAGTACGGCTTACCGATAACCAGAAGGCGCAGTTCAAGGCTGAGGTGCGTGCCATCAGAGCCATGATGTATTATGAGGCGATGGATTTGTATGGCAGGATTCCGGTACTCCTGTCTTCGGCAGAATCACTCATCTATGAACCGGCATCGGGCTCTTCGGTTACCGATGAAAAGCTGTCGCCTCAGAGCGAACGGAGCGAAATCTTCCATTTCATCTTCAGCGAATTGCAGCAGGTGTTGCCTTATCTTCCTCAGACGTCAAGTTTGGAGGAAGGCTCTCATTATGGGCGCATCACGCAGCCTGTGGTCAACTTCCTGCTGGCTAAGCTGGCGCTGAATGCTGAAATCTATATGTACAACGATTGGGCGCAGGGTTACAGGAAGCGTCCGAAGGGTAGGGACCTGGAATTTATGGTGCGTACTGCCGATGGCGCCTCGCTCATTACGGGCGGCAAGGCGAGTGAGAACCGCAGCAAAATATTGAATGCTTGGGAAACCTGTATCTTCTATTGCAACAGACTGGCTGATGAAGGCTGCAGTTTAGAGGAGGATGAAATCTTCAACAGTGCTGCGCGTTATCTGATGCCGAAGGATGCGCTGCTGATGGATGAGGCTGATTCTGTTCTGCATTCCCGACCAGCCAAACCTCTGTTCCGTTTCCGTTATGCTGATGTGTTGCTGATGAAGGCTGAGGCGATGGAGCGCAACGATGGGGATGGCAGGGCAGAGTATAATATGGTTCGTGCGCATGCCGGTTTGCCTGCGCGCAAGTCCTCGCTTGCCAATATTCTGGAAGACCGTCAGGTTATGCTGGCGGGCGAAACCTGTCACCGTCAGGATCTTATCCGTTTCGGCAAGTTCCTCAAGTCCTCGCATCTTCGCCGTTCTGTTCAGTCCGCTCTTACGTCCTGTTCCATCGTCTTCCCGATACCTCAGCGGAGCCTTGCCTTCAATGGCAAGTTGGTTCAGAATAAAGGATATGAGGCAATGGAATAGCCAAAAACTCTTCACTCTTCACCCGATAGCTCGAATCCCCTTTATATAAAGGTGTTGCGGAGGGTGAAGAGTTTTTTGTAACTCTTCACCTCTCTTCACCCACTCTTCACCTCTCGAATCCCCTTTATATAAAGGAATTCCCAGCGATTGGGTGAAGAGTGAAGAGTAAAATCAATTTTTCTTCTTCTTTTCTGATATCAGCTGGAACCGGTGTGATATTTCGGTTATTTAAAAACCTGGCAAACCGGTTTTCGTTCGCTGTTTGGCTCAGACAGCCCACTGTTCTGCCTATCGCTAGTCTGCTGTTCTAGTTTCTCTAGTCTGCTGTTCTAGTTTCGCCAGTCTGCTGTTCCCGATAAATAAAACCATTTTTTTTCGTCCTTTTATTCACTTTTTCCCCATTTCTCCCCTCCATTTAAAAATAAAATTTGTACTTTTGCATACGTTTTAACGTGTTAACGATAATCTTGGCAGATGCCAAATACAAAAATAAGAACGAAATGGATACATTATATTTATTGCAGTTCGCCTGTTTTCTATTTATGTTTATCAATATCCTCATCCTGGGTATTACCCGATTGCACATGAAGTGGATGAACCGGCGATATGAAGTGTCACGATGGCTGATTATCGGAGCCATGGTAGGATTAGCCATACAATTTCTCATGCAGATGCTTCTGGGCTTCCGGGCTCAAGACGCTGCTGTGGGAGCCGTTTTCAACATTCTGGTCTATCCCCCTTGCTTCTCGCTCATCTCTATTGGCATTTACAATATCGAGGCAACGCATGCCAACCGCCGGAAGATGAGCATCGTTTGCGCCAGCATTTATGCCGCCATATTGGCTGCCTTCTGCATCGGCTTTATCCAGAGCGGAAACTTCCATATCGGCAGCTGGATTTATGTGATGATAGTCCTGTTCGCCTTCAGCGTAGCCTATTGCATCTATATGATAATAGTGGAAATCAGAAAGCGCAGGAGGATGCTTGAGGTGATGGCTGGTTATGATATCCTGCCTTACGTGAGATATGCGCGAGCCAGTGTATTCATCGTTTTTTTCCCTGCAGTAGCCCTGCCTTTTGCAGTTCTTTCCACCAAATCTCTATATGTAATCGGACCTTTAGGACTGCTTGCTGTCTTTTTCTTCACGCTCAGTTTTATGGCTTTGGGCTATAATTACGTACCTTCCGAAGAACTCTTGGATAAGGAGGAAGAAGAGGAGGCTGCCATGGAATGTGTGGAAGACAATGCCTGTTTAGAACTGCAGGATGAAGAACTTGATGATAAGAAAGAAACTTTACAATCACAGCGTTCAAAAAGACGGAAGAAGATCATCCGTGAGAAGTTGGATGAATGGTGTGCTGCCAAGGGTTATAGGGATACGTCGCTGAATATGATTACCCTGTCACGTTCGTTGAATATCAGCAGATACGAGTTGTCGCGCTACCTCTCATCCTGTCTCAATACCACCTTCCGCCCCTGGCTTGCCGAGGTGCGTTTTGAGGCTGCCAAGAAGATGATGTTGGATAACCCCGACTTCGGTAATGACATCATTTCTGCCGAGTGCGGCTTCTCTTCCCGTACCCATCTCTACCGTATGTTCAAAGAGAAAGAAGGCTGCTCTCCTACGGCTTGGAGAGAAAAAAACTGTTAAAAAGTATGTATTAGGTGTCGCATTCCCCACGAATGCGACACCTTTTTTGTAGGAATGCGACACCTATGTGGGGGAATGCGACACCTTGTTTCAAAGAAAAACACTATATTTGCACCATGAAAAGTATAATAGAATCATTAGCCAAAGAAGAACAGGCTATCCTGATAGTAGCTTTGTTTCTCCTCATTTATGTTGGCATCATGATTAATGTCATGGTGAGGGAATATAGGACCTATCTTGATGATTACCCGATGTGTCATTTCAGCTTGGGTGATTTCATCAGGAGAGGGCGTTTCTATATCTGCCTCATCCTCGGCGTAGTGTTTATCACGTTCGTGTGTCTGGTAGTCAGTCTGATGGCAATCAGTATTCAATAATTTCTTGATAAAATATAATAACAAAACATAACATTTATGATGAAAAGATTTCAAATCAATCCAATGGGTCGCAAGCCGACCGTATGTACAATGGGGGGGCGATAATCCGTAGATTCGCCCTGTTCCCATTGATGTTGCTCATGTTGTTGCTTCTGCCTGCCGGCATGGTGGCGCAGACAGAAGCTTCCAGTTCTAAGTATATAGCAACGTATGAATCCTCTACCCAAACTTTGACTTTCAAGGAAAATGTGGGTGAAACCCTTCCTGAAAATAGTGCTTGGGTGAAAGATAAGATGACGGTGGCTACTATCAAAAATAAATTAGGGAATGGCACAATTGTGCACATTGTTTTCGATGAGAGCTTCAGTACATACACTCCTACATCGTTGAGCGAATTCTTTTGTGGTCTCACAAAGCTGGAAACTATTACAGGCCTGGAATATCTGAATACCGCTAAGGTGACGGATATGAGCTACATGTTCTCATCCTGCTCAAGACTCACCTCTCTCGACATCACTAATTTCAATACAGCGAATGTGACGGATATGAGCTACATGTTCAATTCCTGCACAAAACTCACATCTCTTGACGTCACTAACTTCAATACAGCGAATGTTACGAATATGAGCTACATGTTCGCAAAATGTTCAAAACTCACCTCACTTGACGTTGCTAAGTTCAATACCGCAAAGGTGACGAATATGAGCTACATGTTCATGCTCTGCTCAAAACTCACCTCTCTCGACGTCACCAACTTCAATACCTCTAAGGTGACGGATATGTTCGGTATGTTCGCATCCTGCTCAAGACTCACCTCTCTCGACGTCACTAATTTCAATACAAAGAAGGTGACAAATATGGGAAATATGTTCTCAGACTGCTCAAAACACACCTCTCTCGACGTCACTAACTTCAATACCGTGAATGTGAAGAATATGATTAGAATGTTCGCTGGCTGCTCAGCTCTCACCTCTCTTGACGTTACAAACTTCAACTCAGAAAATGTGACTAATATGAACTATATGTTCTATAAATGTTCAAAACTCACCTCTCTCGATGTCTCTAATTTCAATACAAAGAAGGTGACAAATATGAGCTTTATGTTCTCTTATTGCTCAACTCTCACAACCATTTACGTCAACGACAAGTTTGTAATAGACAAGGTAACTAACGGTTCTTACATGTTCGAAAATTGCACAAATCTCAAAGACTATGCCCCGAGCAAGAAAGACCATAACTACGCCAACTACAAGACAGGCTACTTCACCAAGCTGGTAGGCAAGAATGGCGATGAGAAGATAGGAGCAGCGGGAGAAACTCTTGCTACGGATAATCTCACTCTTTACGACAACAAGGACTTCGTGGCTTACGAGCCGTTCGCAGCTAAGGCTGCATCTTATAGCCGCACTATTAATGCTGGTACTACCTGGGGAACGCTCTGCCTGCCATTCGAGGTATCTCTCGATGGTCAGAACTTCCGTGCCTTCAAGCTTCTTTCAGCTGATGATGTTACAGAAACCGTAGAACTCGAAGAGATAGAGGGAAGCATCGCAGCTGGTACTCCTGTTATCATCAAGATGAAGGATGGAGCAACAAAGCTCGACTTCACAGAAGTCGACAAGACGATTGCAAAAGACGTTCAGACTGCTGAAACTGCTGACGCCAACTACAAGCTCCAGGGCATCTACACCAAAAAGGAGTTCAGCAAGGATACTGATAACAACTGCTATATCGTGAAGGGCTCCAAGCTGATGAACCCAGCCAAGCTGTTGGATAAAACAACAACAGAGTCTGTGGGCAGCAAGCCTTTCCGTGCTTACATGGTAGATAACTCTTCTGCTCCTGCAGCAGGTGCCAGAATGTTCAGCATCAGCGTCGGCGGCAGCACCACAGCCATCGAGCAGTTGGAGACTACAGCAGATAGCAAGGTTGAATACTACGACCTCCAGGGTCGTCGCCTCCAGAATTTGCAGAAGGGTGTGAACATCGTGAAGCGTGGCGGCAAGACCATGAAGGTTATCATCAAGTAATAAAAAATAGTAATAAAAATAGATATGAAAAAGAAAAGATATATCAAGCCAGTGGTTAGCGTCATGGAAATGGAAACCACAGCCATCCTCGCCGGCTCTGTTATCCAGAAGGCGTCAGATGAGGATTACCGCGATGAAAATGTGAAGGATTTCTGGGATAATTCAACAAATAAGGGAATTTGGGCAGACTAGCCCCAGATTCTCTTTCGTACCCCCAGGCATCACATCTGATGCCTGGGGCAAAATAAAAAGCCCCCGGAGCTATTACGCTTCGGGGGCTTTTTCCGCTTTCTAGGTATCATGTTGATAGGTAAGTTCATGAACATCCACAACATTTTTTCCGAAACTTTTCTCCTGTTTTCTTTGCACTTTCAAAATAAAGTCGTAACTTTGCAATCAAGATAGGTTAAAAAAGGAGGTTGCGATGCCAAAGATATTTGAATACTTCGGATTTATCTTTCTGTTCTATTCGAATGAGCATGAACCGATACACGTTCATGTAATGAAGGATGGACATGAAGCTATTTTCGAGATAATATTAGAAAATGGTGAACTTGTTGAAATTCACAGAAGAACTTCTAGCAAGATACCACCTTTAAGTGAGAAGGATGCTGCTACAGCAGAGGCCTTTGTGAAGAAGTACTATAAGAATATAGTTGATAAATGGGTAAACTTCTTTATTTATAAGAAAAGAATACGTTCAACTAAAATAACGAAGAAATTATGAACTTAAGTATTGTTTCTGCAAGATATGTGGCACCATTAAAAGTTGAATTACACTTTAATGATGACACTGTTAAGACGATAGATGTTGGGGCTTTTATTAGAAATCACCCACATCCGCAATATAACTCTTACTTGAATGAAAACAAATTCAAAAAGTTCAAGATAGAGTTTGGAAATATCGTTTGGGGAAAAAATTGGGATTTGATATTCCCTATAGATAAGTTATATGCTGGCGTTTGCTGCTGAACAAAAAGCCCCCGGAGCTATTACGCTTCGGGGACTTTTTCCGCTTTCTTCCTTCCCATATTGCGTATAGTGTATTTCTATATGGGTGAAGAGGGGTGAAGAGTGAAGAGATAAATCGGGATTGCTTACAGCTGATAGAACTTGGTGAAAGCCTTCACGCAATATTCGTGGTCGATAACACTACCGTTTTCTATGTGTCACTGTGATTGGTGGGTTCAAGAACTACCACCATATTTTTTCGAAACTTTTCTCTTGTTTTCTTTGCATTTTCAAAATAAAAGCTTATCTTTGCAGACAAATAGGTGTGTCCTGAGACAGAATAGAGTCCGATATTGGCTATATTTGATAGATTTCTGT